>NZ_SMKB01000160.1:0-16646 GCF_004348575.1 Actinomadura sp. 7K534 | reverse complement strand
CCCCCGAAGCTCCCGCTCCCGCCGCGAACGCGCCCGCCGAGGCCCCGGTGACCGATGTCACAGCCGGGCGGGACGACCGGCCGCGCCCCGGCCCGCAGGGCGACATCTCCCCCGAGCAGGTGCGCGAGCATCTCCGCCGCCGGGCGATCTTCCTGCGCGAACTGGCCGAGGCCCGTGAGCTGCGCCGCCGGGTCACCCCGCACCGGTCGCGGCGCGCCCGCATCCACGCGGCGCTGCGCCGCCGGACCTTCCGCATAAATTGACGCGGATCGAGTAGGTTCCTTCCGCTGGGCACGGGTTCGCGGCGCTGACTCCCGGTCTCACACGCGGGTGCGGCGCCCAGTTTCGCGTTGGTGCACGCTCGGACCGCCGCATCTGGGACCATGCCCTGGCAGGAGACGCGCCGGTGGGGTGGAAATGACGGATGTGGACGCGACGGACTTCGCCGTCGTGGTGTACCGGGAAGACGAGGGCTGGGAGGCCGAGATCCTCCCGGTCGCGTTGACCGAGGACCTCGCGGGGCTGATCCATGCCCTGCGCCAGCAGCCGAGCCTAGGCGGCACGATCGGGCTGGTCTCGGTCGGCGACGACTTCTTCGTGGCGATCCGCCTGCTCGGCGACGACGTGATGGTGTTCCTGTCGGACGTCACGGCCTCGGTCGACTGGCCGCTGGCCGGCCAGGTCCTCGACTACCTGGACATCCCGATCCCCGAGGAGGAGGAACTCGACCAGGTCCTCCCCGTCGGCGACATGTCGATCTTCGCCGACCTCGGGCTGGACGAGATGGAGCTCGGCGCCATCTCCGGCGACCTGGAGCTCTACCCGGACGAGATGCTGCTCAGCATCGCCGGCCGCATCGGCTTCGCCCCCGCCTTCGAGCGCGCCATGGACGCCGTCGCCTGACCTGACCACGCCCTGACCGCGCACCGGACACCGGCGCACCGGACCCCGCGTCCCGATACAACGGGCGGTTTGCCGGGAATCGAACTGATCCGGCGGCGGTAAGGGGTGTGACCGACGCAACCCCGTGGGTCACAATTAGCACGTGACCCAATTCGCCGCCGTGTTCGCGCAGACCCCGCAGGGCTGGGTCGGCATGGAGGCCGCCCTGGCGGAGGCCGAGCACGTCGATGACGTCGCCGACCTGATGCGCGAGGCGGCCGTCGAGACCTACGGCGACCCCGTCGTGCTGCTGATCGAGCAGGACGACGACTGGTTCGCGGTCGTCCGGCTGGACGGCCAGGACGAGCCGCGCGCCTACGTGTCCACCGTCCGCGAGGACGGGCTCGGCGCCCTGTTCCAGCAGCTCGTCGGCGAGGTCCCGGACGGCGACCCCGGCGGCGACCCGGCCCTCCTCGAAGACCTCGGCGTCGACGCCAAGCAGCTCAGCGACCTGGGCGAGAGCGCCCTGCCCGGCGATGCGCTGCTCGCCGTCGCCGAGAACGCCGGCTTCGGCGAGGAGTTCGACCACCTCCGTGACTGACCCCGTGACCGGACCGGGCGGCGGCGGGGCGGCGGGCGACCCGGTGCTCGAAGGGTTCGTCCCGGCGATGCGGCTGGCGCTGGGCGAGGCCCGCAAGGCGTTCGCGGACGGGGAGATCCCGGTCGGGGCGGTCGTCCTGGACGCGTCCGGCGAGGTCGTCGGCACCGGCCGCAACGACCGGGAGCGCTCCGCGGACCCGACCGGGCACGCGGAGATCGTCGCGATGCGGGCGGCCGCGTCCACGCTCGGGGAGTGGCGCCTGTCGGGCTGCACGCTGGTCGTGACCCTGGAGCCGTGCACGATGTGCGCGGGGGCGTCCGTCCAGGCCCGCCTGGCCCGCATCGTCTACGGCGCGGTCGACCTGAAGGCCGGCGCGGTCGGCTCGCTGTGGGACGTCGTACGCGACCGGCGCCTCAACCACAGGCCGGAGGTCGTCGCCGAGGTCCTGGCCGACGAGTGCGGCGCGCTGCTCACCGAGTTCTTCACGCACCGCAGATTCGGGTAGGCTCTCCCGCGGTGGTGTCGCCTAGTGGACGAGGGCGCACGCCTCGAAAGCGTGTGAAGTGCAAGCTTCCGTGGGTTCGAATCCCACCACCACCGCCATTCCGAACCGCCCCGCGCGCGCCGCGGGGCCGGGTCTCCGAGGGCGGAAACGGCCCCTGATCCGGCCGCGCTCGGCTGCCGCCCGTGCGTGAGGATCTTGGGGAACCCCTGGCCGGAAGATACCGGCACCTCACACTGATCGGCCGCGGCGGCATGGGCGCGGTATGGCGCGCCTGGGACTCCGGACTCGACCGCACGGTCGCGGTCAAGGAACTGCGGCTGCCCGAGCACGTCGGAGCGGACGAACGCCGCGTCTTTCTACGCCCGGATGGACCGTGAGGCCCGCGCCGCGGGGCGGCTCCGGCATCCCGGGATCATCACCGTCCACGACCGGGTGTCCGGCGAGGACGGTCGCCCGTGGATCGTGATGGAGTTCGTCGAGGGCGGCTCGCTGCAGGACCTCCTGGCCGACGAGAAGCGCCTGCCGGTCGGCTAGGTCGCCCGGATCGGCGCGCGGATGCTGGCGGCGCTGCGGCTGGCCCACCGGCGCGGCATCGTGCACCGCGATGTCAAGCCCGCCAACGTGCTGCTCGAAGGCGACCGGGTCGTGCTGGCCGACTTCGGCATCGCCGCACTGGACGGCGACGTCACCCTCACCCGGTCCGGCGCCATCATCGGCACCCCGGCGTTCATGGCCCCCGAGCAGGTCCGCGGGAAGGCCGCGACCCCCGAGTCGGACCTGTGGTCGCTGAGCGCCACCCTCTTCGCGGCGGTCGAGGGCGGCCCGCCGTCCACCGGCACCGGCCCCGGCTCGGCCTTCGTCGCCATAGGGACGTCCCCGCGTCCGGTCGCACACGTTCAGGCACCGCCACCCGGGCCCCCGCCGCAACCCGCGCCGGCGGGGAACTGGGCGGGCCCCACACGGCGGGGAGCGGCATGGCCGCCCGCGCGGCCGAGCCTCCCGCTCCTCATCGGCACCCTGGCCGCCGCGTCCGCATTGCTCCTCGTAACCGGCGCGGCGGTTTTCTGGCCGGACGGCGGCAACGCCCCGGCCGCCGAGACATCCGGCTCCAGGCCGGCCAGCACCCCGCCTGCTCCGCCGACTCCCGGTCCGGTGAGCACGGCCAAGGCGGACCGCACTCTCAAGACCCCCGACTGGGCGCGCTCCGTGTCGTTCAGTCCGGATGGGCAGGCACTGGCCGCCGGGCTTGAGGGAGGCTCCATCAGGCTGTGGAACATGCCCGGCGGCGATGTCGAAGCAACGATCAAGGTCGATGCGCGCTCGGTTCCCCTGGTGGCGTTCAGGAAGAACGGGAAAAGCCTGATCAGCGGCCAGTGGGACGGCTCGGTGCGGCTCTGGAACGTGGCATCCCGAAGTTCCTCGATCATCGTGCCCGCCCCCGACTGCTCCGGCGGGGTCGCGGTGAGCCCCGACGGGGCCATGGTCGCCCGGAGCGAAGGCAAGAAGATCCGGCTCTCAGACGTGGCCGAGAAGCGCACCGCCCGCTTCCTGAGCGGCCACATCGAGTCCGTCGGTTCCGTCGCGTTCAGCCAGGACGGCAAGCTTCTGGCCAGTTCCAGCACCCTCAGTGACACCGTGCGGATCTGGGACGTGGCGTCAGGCCGCAGCCTCCGGGACATCCCCAGCGAGCCACTCGCCATCTTCGCCGACGACCTGGCCTTCACCCCGGACGGCAGGACCCTGGCCAAGAGCAATGACGACAACAGCATCCAGCTCTGGGGACGTCGTCAGCGGCAAGCCGACCGCAACCCTCACCAACGAGGAGGACGACAGCTACTTCTCCCTGGCCTTCAGCCCAGACGGGAAGTCCCTCGCCGCCAGCACCGGCGAGAACGGTATCCAGCTGTGGGACGTCCCAAGCGTCCGCGTAACCACGATCCTGTCCAGCCATGAATCCATGAATCCACGGTCGGCGGACTCGTCTTCAGCTCAGACGGCAGAACCCTGGCCAGCGCCGGCACCGACAAAACCGTCCGCCTATGGCACGTCCCCTGACGGCCCCGTTCAACCAAGACGAGGCTCGGCGATGTCCGCAGTGGCGGCACCCGGTATGTCGGGTCGGCCCGTCCCGGCACCTTTGAACAAGCTGTTGCCGGGACCACATCAACCGGTGGGCCCGAAAGTGCGTCACCCTTAGTGGAGGCGCCACTAGGATCCAGGAATTCCACGAGGGAGTCTCGGTTTCGGTCCCTCCGTAAGGGCACATAGGCGGTGGGAGCCGAGCGATGGATGACACGTCCCCGAACGGCAATGCGAAGTTGGGCCGCAACTTCGCGCTGCTGTGGTCGGGATCGGCCATCTCGCTGGCGGGGGCGGTCAACACCACGGTCGCGGTACCCCTGATCGCTCTCTCGCTCACCGGCTCGCCCTTCTACGCCGGCCTCGCCGGCTTCGCCGGAGCGGTCGCCAGGCTGCTGATGCAGGTGCCCGCCGGATTCATCGCCGATCGCGTGGACCGGCGCGCCGTCATGGTGGTCGCGCAATGCGTGCGCTTATGCGTGGCCCTCGGGCTGGGCGTGGCGCTGTGGTTGGGAATCTGCGACATTTGGCTGCTCATCGCCGGCGTCGCGCTGGAGGGGATCTTCGCCGCGTGCTTTGAGATCACCGAGTTCTCGGTCGTCCCCCAGCTCGTGTGGCCGCAGCAGTTGAAGGCCGCCGTCGCGCGCAACGAGGGACGCAACTTCCTCGCGACACTGAGCGGCCGGCCGCTGGGCGGGGCGCTCTACGCCGTGGGTGCGGGCTTCCCCTTTCTGATCGCCGCGGGAGGAACCGCGGTCTCGGTGGCGCTCATCGCGTGCCTCGGGCGCGGCAGGTCCTGGATCGCCTTCCACCGGCGGGCCAAGCGGGAAAGCCTGCGTCGGCAGGCAAGAGAAGGCTGGGAGTACCTGAGCGGGGACCTGCTGCTCCGCCGCACAGTGGTGATCTGCTCGACGACGAACTTCCTGTTCCAGATCGTCGGGCTCAACCTCGTCGTCCTGGCCGAGGCGCACGGCCTGTCCCCCGTCCACATCGGTGTGCTGCTCGCGGCGTCCGGGGCGGGCGGCCTGCTCGGCGCCTGGCTCGCCCCCAGGATCCTCGACATGGCCGGGGAACCGGGACGCACCGTCAAGTACTGCATGCTGAGCTGGTGCGCGGCACTGGGGCTGATCATCTTCGACGTCCCGGTCTGCTGGCTGGTCGCCTGGGCGCTGGTGGGCTTCACCGGTTCGCACATGAACGTGATGATGAAACGGCACCAGGCCGCCGTGGTCGGGCCCGAACGGCTCGGCGTGGTCACCGGTTTCACCCAGTTCCTCACCCAGGGGGTCGTCACACCGGTCGCCCTGCTGGCGGGCGGTGTCATGATCGCCTTCTTCGGACCCGCCGCGATCGCCGCGGGCACGGCGGTCCTCGCCGCGGTGCTGACGGTGCTGATACGTCTGCGCGGCTGGCACACCCTGCGTTGGGAGGACCTCACGCCAGGGCGGGATCAGCCGGTCGGAGAACGGCCACATGCGGAGCCCGCCGTTCCGTTGTCCGGGCCGGAACCGGATGTCAGTATCGGTGAGTGGTCGTCTGGATCGGGCTTGTCACCTCTGTCATCACTGGGGCGAGTGCTGTTCTCGCGGTCTTGGCGACCCAGTCGGCCCAGACCAGGCGCGAACTCGCCGCACGCGCCGAAGAGCGGGCCGAAGCGGCAGCTCGTGAGCGCGGGGAATGTCATCGAGGACTGAGCGAGTCGACCGCGAAGCTCCGCACCCACCTGGAGTTCATCGGCAGGAAGCGCTGGCCGGACATGGACGAGCGCCTGGCGCGGCTCGAAGAGCTCGCCGCCGAGGTCGCCGTCGGCGCCGGCTCGATCGCCCGGCTCGGTGAGGACGAGGTGACCCGCGCCGCGCGGGAGGTCTCCGCGGTCGCCACCGCCCTGGCCGCCGAGGTCGCCGCGGCGGTGGGGCCGGCGGGCGAGTACCGGGACAGGATCGACTTCCAGAAGTTCGACGCCACGTTCGACGCCTTCCTCGCCCTCACCGGCCCCGGAGGGGCGCCGCGCGATCCTGCAGCCGTCGAGCCTGCTTCTCCTGCTCGGGGGAGAGCGGTGGGCGATTCGCGCTGATGGCCCGTCCCGCCAGCGTCGCGGCCGCCTCGGGTGCACCGCTCAACGACTCCACGCGGGCGGCGAGAAGGAGGGCCGGTCCGTGGAACGGCGCGGCGGTGACGATCGCGTCGAGCTCGGTGGCCGCGTCCTCGGGGTGAAGCCGTCCCAGGGTCGCCAGGGCGAACGCGTACGCCGCCCGGCTCCCGGGCCATGCGCTCGTGCTGACCCGGCGCAGGTCCCGCAGGGCGTCCTCCGCATGCTCCAGTTCGGCGTGGAACTCGCCGCGCGCCCGCAGCGCTCCCGGCTGGTCCCCCTGGTTGCGCAGGACGCCGTTGATCTCGGTCATCGCCTGCTTGCGGTGATCGGTCCGCCAGAGGAGCCGGGCCAGTTCGGTGCCTACCGCGGGATCGCGCGGCAGCAGCCCGCGCGCCTCCTCCAGGGCCCGGACCGCCTGGGTGAACTCGTTCCGCTCGGCGTGCGCCTGGCCGATGGCGGCGAACATCTGGGCCGCGGCCTTCGGCCTGCCCATGTCCGCGTGCCGCCGCAGGGCCTGCCAGTACCAGGAGAGCGCCTCGCCGAGGTGCTCGCGAATGCGGTCGTCGGGAGCGACCGATCCGGACCGGACGGCCAGCGCCCATTCGTCGCGGGCACGTTCGAACCGCAGGTCGCCGAGCAGCGCCGACGCCTCGTCGAGGGATTCGGGCCCGGCGAGGCGTAACGTCCGGTCCGCCAGTCGGCGGGCGGTGTCGAGGTCCCCGGCGAGCAGCGCCGACGCCGCCGCCTCGATGTGCGGTACCGCGCCGGCGCGTTCGGTCCGCTCCAGGGACGGGCCGCCGAGCGCCTCGCGGAATCCGTCGTGCAGGAGCCGGACGCCTTCGTCCGGCACCGAGCGCAGCAGATGTTCGTTCTCCAGGACGTTCACGATGTGGTTGCTCATGCCGGCCGTCTCCTGCGGGCCCGGCTTGGCGGGGTGCCCGTCGGCGAACGCCGCGTGCGCCCAGGCGCGCAGCTCTTCCGGGCTGCGCCCGGACGACGCCCCGACGTCGGCCAGCACGGCCCGGGTGAACTCCGCGAGGGCATGCGGTACGTCGGCCGCCCAGAAGATCTCCTCGGGGCCGATGACCTGCTGGGCCGGGGGCAGCTTCGCCCAGAGGCGGGTGCAGACCGCCTGGAGCGCGACAGGCTCGATGGCGTCGCCGCCCAGTTCGTCGACGAGCTGGGCGGCGGCCTGCGGGGTGAATCTCCGGCTCGTCTGTTCGAGCGGCCGGGTGATCGCGTCGGCCGCGGCCTCGGTGCTCAGCGGGCCCAGCGTCAGCCGGGCCGCCCGGTCGAACGGCGGACCGTACTTCAGCAGGTCGTCACCGTGGCTGGTGCGGACGACGATGAGCAGCCTCAGCTCGGAATGGCGGTCGAGGGCGTCGGCGAGCTCCCCCATGAACGGTTCCCGGTACAGCGCCCGGTAGGGCCCGCCCTGGAAGAAGTCCTCGAACTGGTCGATGGCGACGAGGAGCGGACCACCGGCGCGGCGGAGTCTCCTGCCCACGAAGTCGGTGAAGCCCGTCCCGGCCAGCGAGGCCGCCGTTTCGTGCGGGGCGAGGGACGCCAGCAGGGCCGACGTCCACGGGTTGTGACCGGACGGAAGCGCGGCGATCGGCGGGGGGCCGGGCCGGTGAAGCCGGCCCACCTGGGCGTACGGCAGCCCGGTCAGCACGCCCGCCTGCAGCAGCGAGGTCTTCCCGCAGCCGGTGTCCCCGGTCAGGACGGTCAGCGGACGCTGCGACCAGAGCCGCCCGAGTTCCCGCGACTCGGCGCCGCGGCCGAAGAAGTGCCCGGCGTCCGCTGGCCGGAAGGGGACATTCCCGCGAAAGGGATGGTATTCCAGCCCGGTGGCGTCATGAAAGATCATCGGACGGCTCGGCCTTGCCGGACGAGGCCGAACCCACATACGAGTTGAACCGGGAGACGGCGACCGCCGGTTTCGGGTCGGCCATTATCCTGCGCAATGCGTGGAACAGGGCGGAATCGTCGCAGCTCTCCAGTGCCTTGAGATCCATCTTCGGCAGGCCGATCAACCCGGTCTGATGCAGGGAGGTCTGTTCGTTCATGGCATGCGCTCCCGACGGGAAAGATCGGTGTCCGACTGCAACTATAGGCAGCCTCGCGACACCTGTCGAGGATCCATGTAGATCCACTCTGCTGACCTTCCATCGATAATGGTGGCGGGGTTAGGCGATGGTTGCATAATGGTCAGGAGTCGATACTTACAGGTCTTTCAGCCGGGAGGCGTCCGTGACCTCGCCTGAGATATCCGGTCCGGCACCCCGTGTCTGGGGCAGCTGGATTCCCCTGCGCAACGGGAATTTCACCGGTCGTGAGGAATCCTTGCGGACACTCCGCGAGCAGATGTCCCACGGCCCCACGGCCGTGCTTCCGCACACGCTGCGGGGCATGGGCGGCGTCGGCAAGACCCAGCTCGTGATCGAATACGCGCACCGCTTCAAGGCCGACTACGACCTGGTGTGGTGGATCGCCTCCGACACTCCCCTGCTCATCCCCGGGTACATGGGCGCGATGGCGGAGAAGATCGGCCTGCCGTCCGCGAAGTCGGTGGGCATCGATGAGGCGTGCCGGTCGGTCCTGGACGCGCTGCGCCGCGGCGAACCCCACGCACGCTGGCTGCTGATCTTCGACAATGCCAATACGGCCGACGACGTCAAGGCCATGATCCCGGCCAGCCGGCCGCCCCAGGGGCACGTGCTCATCACCTCGCGGAACGCGCGTTGGGAAGGTGTGGCCAACACACTGGTCATCGACGTCTTCGACCGCGAGGAAAGCATCGATTTCCTCCGCAGGCGCGCTCGTGAGATCACTCCCGCGGAGGCAGGGGAACTCGCCGAGGAACTCGGTGACCTACCGCTGGCTCTGGAGCAGGCCGGAGCCCTCCAGACGGAAACCGGAATGTCGTCCGAAGAATATCTCGAACTGCTGCGGCAGCAGCCGCTCGAGATATTGGACGCGAACCAGCCGATGGAGTACCCCGGCTCGATGACGGCGGCCTGGAGGCTGTCGATCAACGCGCTCGAGGACGAGTTGCCCGAAGCCATGCAGCTCCTGCGGTGCACCGCCTTCTTCGGCCCCGAGCCCATTCCCATCGACATCTTCCGCTGGGGCGGTGTTGAGGCCGGACCGATAATGACGCCGATACTGCGCGATCCGATCCTCCGGACCCGCGCCATCGCGCTCATTCACAATCTCGCACTCGGAAAGATCGACGACCGGGCGATGCTGGTGCACCGGCTGGTCCAGCGGCTACTGCGGGCCGACCTCGGCGAGGAGCAGCAGGCCGATTTCCGGAACGAGGCGCAACTGCTCCTGGGGGCCGCGACACAGCTCAACCCGGACGAGGAGACCAACTGGGGCATCTTCAGCCGGTTCGTCCCCCACCTCGAGCCGGTGGGGGCCGTCGAGAGCACCGAACCCAGATTGCGCGAAGTCGCCCTGAAGGTCCTGCGGTACCTCTACCTCATCGGCCACACCGAGTCCGCCCGCACCTTCGCGACCCGCTTCCGGGACACGTGGGGCGCGGCCTCCGGCGGGGAGGACCGCCACACGCTGAACGCCGAACGGCACCTGGCGGACATCCTCCGGCAGGCGGGCCGGTTCCGCGCGGCGTTCGATCTCAACAAGGCGACCTTGGAGCGGGCCCGCCGGACGCTTCCGGACGGCGACGAGCTGGTGCTGGAGATCGTCAACTCGTTCGGCGCCGACCACCGGGCACTGGGCCTGTTCCGTGAGGCCGTCGCGCACGACGAGCTGTCCCGCAAGCAGCACCTCGACAAGTACGGTTCCGACGATCCGCGAACCCTGCGCACCATGAACAACCTCGCCCTCGACTACGCGCTGGTGAGCGAGTACCAACGGGCCGTCGAGATGCACACGGCGGTGATGGACGGCCGGAGCCGGCCCGGCGTCGGGAGCAAGCTCGAATACCTCTCCTCGCTGGGCAACCTGGGCCAGGCCGCCAGGTTGAGCGGGGACTACGCGGCGGCCCGAGCGCTGGGTGCCGACGCCCTGGACTACGGCCGGACCGAGTTCGGGGGTGCGCACACCAGCACCCTCTCGGCGGGTGTCGACCTGTCCATCGCCGAACGGCTGCTCGGCCGGCTCGCCAAGGCGCTGGAACTGGCCAGGGACATGTACGACCTGTACGAGTCCACCCTGACCCCGGGCCATCCGGAGACGCTTGCCGCAGGGCTCTGCCTGGCCAACGCGCTGCGCACCAACGATGAGCATGACGAGGCGTACGACCTCACCCGTAACGTCATCGAGCGGCTGCCCCGCATCTACGGGAGCGACCATCCGTTCACGCTCGCCGCCCGGGGCAACCTTGCGTTGCTCGAACGGACCCGCGGCCATCCGGAGCGCGCCCGCGACATCAACCGCGATGTGCTGGACAAGCTCGACACGCGGCTCGGCCGGCTGCACGACTACTCGCTGACGGTCGCCCTCAACCTCTCCAACGACCTTCATGAGCTGGAGGAGTTCGAGGCGGCCCTGGAGCTGGACCGGCAGACGGCCCCGCAAGCCGAGGAACTGCTGGGTGCCCGGCATCCGCTGACCCTCGGCTGCTACGCGAACCTCGCCGCGAGCCTGCGCTCGGTCGGCAAGACCGACGAGGCCGCCCGGCTGCTGGAGGACACCCTCGCCGGCTACTACGCGACGCTCACCGCGCGCCACCCCGACACCGTTCTGGCCCGCGCGGGCGGCCGCCTCGACTTCGACTTCGACCAGCCGCGCATCTAACCCAGCGGTCAGGCGAACTCGGCGTTGCGGGCGTGCCAGGCCCGCCGGTGCCGCGCGGCCGCGCGGCGGGCGGCGGCGGCCGGACCGGCGGGTACCGGCTCGGCCGCCCAGCCCTCCAGCGTCTTGAGCATCACCGAGACGAAGATCCGGCCCGCAGGGTTCAGCTCCCCGCTGTCGAGCAGGGTCGCCGCCGCCGATTCCGCCGCCTGCCGCCACCGGGCGAACTCGAAATGGGCGCGGTCGGCGTCACCCCCGTCCAGGGCGCGCTGGCGCCGCCAGAAGTCGCTGACGCCCATGAACGCGTAGCTGCCCTGGAGCAGGCCCTCGACCGGACGGGGGTCGTCCCGCCATGGCGCGTAGTACCGCCTGCCCCGGTCGGGCCCGGCCAGCCGCGTGACGTCGAGAATCGCTCCCAGCTTGACGTGCTGGACCTCATGGGTGAGCGCGAGCGCGTTCGTCCGGGCGTCGGTGCTGAAGGACATCGCGACGCACCCGAAGGTCTCCCGTGAGCTTGCGCTGCGCGTCGCCGACGGAGGGGACCTCAAGGGCGTCAGCGTTCCGATCAGTGCCCGGACCTCGTCGGCTCGGAGGGGGTGGTGTGCGGTCAGCAGGCCCCACGCGTCGCTCATGGCCGTTCGCCAGTCGCGCATGGCCTCGGCGCACACGCGGTCGGTCAGTTCCTCACCCGGCATGCGCGTCGGGTGCAGGTCGTCGAAGAGGAACGTTGTGCCGTTCAGGGAGATCGGCCGTATCGCCTGCCAGCCCGACCCGTCGTCCACGGGCTCGCGGGGTATCACGATGCGCTGTTCCCCCACGTCGATGACGGCACGGCCGGACTGGACGGTGAAGCGCGCGAGCTGCTCGCGCTCGGGTCGCGCGGTGCTTCCCACGGTGGGCAGTACCACCCGGCCGTGGAAGGTCGGCACGTCCAGCCGGCAGGGCCATCCCGTCCGCGCGGCCACGGCGGCGGCCAGCGCCGCCATCTGGCCGGGACGTGCCGCCGCGTCGCCCGCATGCAGGTCGCGGACGGTCTGCAGGGACCATGCGGCGACGGCGGGGCTGGACACCACGTCCTCGACGACGTCCGGGTGAACGCGCCGCAGGGCGAGCAGCCGGCCGAGCGCCCGGGTCGTCAGTTCGGTCTCCGGGTGGGCGGTGCTGCGCGCGAGCCGTTCCACACCGCCCAGTAATGCCGCCTGCTTACTGCGCTGGGCGAGGACCAGCTCACGGAGAATCGGCGGAGTCGAGCCGCCCGTGGCCAGCAGCATCAGGCTTTCCTCGGACAACTCGTGATAAGGCCGGTCGTGATAGGGGACGCTCATCGAAGCGACTCCAGATCACTGGCCATCGTCCGCTGTATATGCTCGATCAGCGCGAACAGGTCCACACAGTAAACGGATCGGTTCCGGAAACCGCTCTCCTTTTGATAGCGATGTACGTAGAGCCCGCCGCCGCATACCCGCATCACCGGGCAGGCGCGGCATTCGGCACCCAGTGCATCGGCGCCGATCTGCCGGGCGGCGATTTCCGGCAGCGCGAGGGCCCGGTCGAAAGTGTCGGTGCGCACGTGCAGCCCCGTCACGGGAGCACCCGCGTAGGCGGCCTTGAGCAGGTCCGACTGCTCGATCGATCCGTCGGTCTCGACGACCAGGACGGCGCTGGGGGACAGCCCAACCGCCTCGATCGCCGAGGCCCCGCCGAGCAGCAGATGCATGATCTCGCCGAAGAGCCGCACGGACGTCGCGGGCCTCCGGTACCAGTGATCGAAGATCTCGATCAGCCAGTCGGCGTAGGGCGTCGACGCGTCGGGCGGCCGGCCCGGCGGCGGGTCGGACCAGGTGCCGTGGGGCAGCAGGAAGTCCACGACGGGCGGCTCGAACTCCAGCAGTGCCGTATAGGTCTCGAGGGGATGATTGCGCAGGTCGATGGTGCTGAGCAGGCCGCCGAACAGGTGCCGGTGGCCGCCGGTCAGGCGGCGCAGCGCCCTGACGACCGGCGCGTGGCTGGACCGTCCGTCGCGGAAGGTGCGGTGCCGGTCGTTGGCCGCGGCGTCCCCGTCCAGGCTCACCCCGATCCGGACGTCCAGGGAGTCGAGGACGGCCAGCATGTCATCCGTGAGGCGCAGGCCATTGGTCTGGATGCCCGCGTCCACCCGGCAGCCGGCCGCGGCGCGGACCGACTCGACCAGCCTCCGGATCCGGGCCGGCCCCGCCAGCAGCGGCTCACCTCCGTGCAGGACGAGCTCGATGGATTCGAGCCGGTGCGCCGCCACGTGCTCGGCGATCCGGAATGCCGCCTGCTCGATGGTCTCTTCCGACATCACCGCCGGTTGCCCGTGCCATCGGGAGTCATTCAGCTCGTACATGTAGCAGTAGCGGCATGCCAGATCGCATCTGCTGTGCACCTTGAGGATGAAAGTCTGGAACGGCGTCGGCCGCCATCCGGACGCCGCGAGCCGCCCGACGTCGAGAGTCGCCGGCCAATGCGCGTCCGGAGGAACCGCTGTGATATCCACTTCCACCGCTCAAAGGCGTCAGGTCGTCACGCGACGTTGCGCTCGATCATAGTTCTTGACTGAGCGAACGATCCCGAAACCCGGTCTACGCGGCGGGGTAAGGGCCGGTTGAGGCCAGGAATGACCGTCTTCTATTTCCGGTCCTTACTGAGGCGGTGGCGTCAGCCGACCGTTACGAGGGCTACGCCGGCTACGGCTATTGCCATGCCGAGGCGTTGGACGGCGCGGAGGCGTTCGGTGTAGGCGACTCTCGCCAGGAGGACGGTGACCGCCGGGTAGAGGGACGTGAGGACGGCGGCGAGGCTGAGCATGCCCTTGTGGGCGGCCAGGAAGTAGAGGACGTTCGCGCCCGCGTCGAGGGTGCCGGACAGCAGGGCCAGTCCGATCAGCGTGCGTCCGGACAGGCGGGGGCCGAGGTCGCCGCCGCGGAGGGCCAGGGCCAGGAGCGCGGCGGCGACGATGACCACGTTGCCTACGCGGGCGCCGACGATCGGCCAGAGGCCGCTGCCGTCGCCCGCGGTCTTCAGCAGGACGAAGAAGACGCCGAAGCAGGTGCCGGACAGCCCCGCCATGAGCGGGCCCGAGTCGAGGTGGCGCCGCCAGCCGGGCGCGGTGGCCGCCGCGGTGCCCTCGTCGCCGGCCTCCATGCTGACCAGGGCGATCGCGACGAGGCACAGCAGGACGCCGGCGGCCACGGACACGTCCAGCCGCTCGCCCCGGGTGATGCCCACGGCCACCGGCAGGACCGCGGCGGCGAGCGCGGACACCGGCGCCACCACGTTCATCGGCCCCCGCGCGAGCGCCCGGTAGAAGGCGATCAGGCCCGCCCCGCCGGCCAGGCCCGCCGTGAAGCCCCAGGCGATCGGGCCGGGGGCGGCGCCGCCGCCGGCGAGCAGCGCGGACACCAGGATGATCACGAAGCCGACGGGGACGCACCAGGTCAGGGTGCGCAGGGCCGTCGACCGGCGCGTCACGGCGCCGCCCAGGAAGTCGGCCACGCCGTAGGCGAGGGCCGCGCTGAGGGCGAGGACCGTGACCATCACCGCCCGCCGATCAGCCGGCTCGCGACGTGCGCGTCCGGGGCGATCTGGCGGAGCATGGCGGCCAGCCGGTCGCCCGCCTCGGCGAGCCGGTCGAGCGGGTAGGGCTCCAGGCGTTCGAGCAGGAAGAGGCCGTTCTTCGTGTGCTCGGTCAGGCGGGTCCGGACGCATTGCCGCCAGTTCCAGCGGCGGCAGGTGACGCCCGCGTCGTCGCGCCAGACGACCTCCCCTGCGGCGGGGTGCTCGACGGCGGGCTCCCCGCCCGCGACCACGTCGAACGGCTCGTCGCCGGTGGCCCTGACCAGGCGCGCGGCGCCCTGGTAGGCGTCGAGGTCCTCGCCGCCGATCGGCAGCGCGTACTCGACGCTGACGGCGTTGTAGGCGTCCACGACCCTGTTGATGGAGGGGAGGGCGTCGGCCCGGCGGAGGAGCGCGTCGACGGAGGGGCGGGTGCGCTGCGGCTTGGAGCCGAAGGCCCGGTAGGCGTCGCGCCATGCCTCCACGTGCGGGTCGCCGGCGTCCGCCTTCCCGGCCGCCTCGGCCAGCCAGCCCCGCGACTCCGCGTCGCCGGGCCCGTTGACCAGCCCTTCGGCGGTCATCACGAGCACGGCGAAATCGGGACGCAGCTCCCGGACGGCCTCGTCGACCTCGATCCGCTCCAGCATCTCCACCCTCCGACGGTCACTTTAATGACATGTGGAGATCAGTATAACGACCACGACCGCTCACGAGCACCTCGCGGACCCACCGGTCCCGCGGCTGGACGTGCAGCCTCCAGTAGCGCTCGGCGATGTCGTCCGGATCGAAGTCCGTGCCGGGAGCGACCGGGCCGGCCACGGTGACGCTCGCCACGTGCACGCCGGACGGCCCGTACTCCTGGTCGAGCAGCTCCGCGAGGGTCCGCACCCCCGCCTTGCCGAGCGAGAGGCTCACGTAACGCCGCTTCGGCTCGGGCATCCCCCCGGTCATGATGAACGAGCCGCCGCCGCGCCGCGCCATCGCCGGTGCGAGATGGGCGGCGGCGGTCAGCGCTCCGAGCACGTTCACCGACCACGCGTCCAGGTGGGCGCGGACCGGCAGCTCGCCGGGCGCGTCCGCCTGGATCTTCGCCGCGTTGTACACGACGGCGTCCGGTGGGCCTAGTTCGGCGGTCACCTCGTCCAGGACGGCGCGCAGGGCGTCCTCGTCGGTGCTGTCGGCCACCCGGGTCATGACGCGGGCGTCCCGCGGCTCGATGCTCCCGGCCGTCTCCTTCAACGTGCGCTCCCCGCGCGCGATGAGGGCGACCGGCATCCCCTCCCGCGCGAACCGGCGGGCCACGGCGCCGCCGATCCCCGGTCCCGCGCCGATGATCATTGCTCCGCTCATCAGAACCTCCTGCTGGTCGGCGACAATGGGACGGTAAAGCGTGACATCCATGTGAAGGTCAACCCCGGAGGACGCGATGCGGATCGGTGAGCTGGCCGGCGAGACCGGGGTGAGCCGGCGGCTGCTGCGCTACTACGAGGAGCAGGGGCTGCTCAAGCCCGTCCGGCGCCCGAACGGCTACCGGGAGTACACCCCGTCGGACGTCACCGCGGTCCGCCACATCCGCGCGCTGCTCGCGGCCGGCTTCCCCACGGCGGTGATCGCCCGGCTGCTGCACTGCGTGCACGACGTGGACGGCCGGGTGGTGCCGTCGCCCTGCCCGGCCATGGTCAGCGAACTGCGCCGCGAGCGCGATCGCGTGACCGAGGCCCTCGACCGCTTGGAGGCGTCCCGGCACGTGCTCGACTCGATGCTCACGTCCGTCCTCAGCCGGAGCGCCTGACATCGAGGGAGGCCGTCGAGGGCTCCGGGGGGCTGATACGGGCCTGCGGGACACTGATCACGTGGTGGGACCGGGATGGCTGGAGGACGATTGAGCGAGCAGGGCGCGATCGGGGAGGCCGTGGCGCGGACCGTCCGGGCCCTCCGGGCCGGGCACGGGTGGAGCCTGGACGAGCTGGCGGGGCGCGCCGGGGTGAGCAAGGGCGTCCTGGTGGGGCTGGAGCAGGGGCGCGGCAACCCGAACCTGGGGACGCTCATCCGCATCTCGGACGCGCTGGGCGTGCCGCTGACACGGCTGGTGCAGGTCGAGGAGGAGCCGCCGGTGCGGATGTTCCGGCCGGAGCGGCACGTGGTGC
>NZ_SMKB01000015.1:0-58293 GCF_004348575.1 Actinomadura sp. 7K534 | reverse complement strand
CGACGCCGGCCCCGCCCACCAGCCGAACCCTTACGAGCATCCGGCGCGCGTCGAGTGGATCTGGCTCCTGCACGACGACTCCGCGCCGGCGCCGGACGCCCTCGCGCACCTGCTGCGGACCGCCGACACCGACCCCAACGTGGCGGTGCTCGGACCCAAGGTCCGCGACTGGGACGACCGGCACGTCCTGCGCGAGCTGGGCGTCACCGTCGACGCCGCCGGCCGCCGCGAGACCGGCCTGGACCGGCGCGAGTTCGACCAGGGGCAGCACGACGGCGTCCGCGACGTGCTGGCCGTCGGCAGCGCCGGGATGCTGGTCCGCCGCGACGTGTGGGACCGGCTCGGCGGCTTCGACGTCGAGTACGGCCTCTTCCGCGACGACCTGGACTTCTGCTGGCGGGTGCACGCCGCCGGGCACCGGGTGGTGACCGCGACCGACGCCGTCGTGTACCACGCGGAGGCGGCCCGGCGGGGGCTCCGCGAGATCGGCATGACCGCCGAGCATCCGGCCCGCCGCGACCGCCGCAACGCCGTCCACACGCTGCTCGCCAACCAGCCGCTCCCCGCGATGCTGCGGGCGCTGGCCCGCAACGTGTGGGCGTCCCTCGTCCACGCGCTCTACCTGGTGCTCACCAAGCGGCCGGCGGCGGCCCGCGAGGAGGTCCGCGCGCTCGGCGACGTCCTGCGCGACCCGGGCCGGCTGCGGCGCGCGCGGGCCGCCAGGGTGGACGGCCGGACGCGCGCGCACCGCAGCATCCGGCGCTTCCAGGCCCGCCGGGTGGTCCTGCGCCGCACGGTCGAGGCGATGGCGGAGTACCTCGCCGCCCACGAGCGCGACCACGCGCGCGACCAGGAGGACGCCGACGGGGAGCAGGTCTCCGAGCCCGGCCCGATCCGCCGGTTCCTCGCCCGCCCGGGCGTCATCGTCGTGCTGGCGCTGGCCGCCGTCGCGGTCGCCGCGGAGCGCTCCCTGCTCACCGCCGCCGGGCGGCTCGGCGGCGGCGCGCTCGTGCCCGCGTGGGGCGGCGCGAGCGACCTGTGGGCGCAGTACCTGTCCGGCTGGCATCCGGTCGGTCTCGGCAGCGACGCGGGCAGCCCCCCGTACGTCGGGATCCTCGCCGTCCTGTCCACGGTCCTGTTCGGCAAGCCGTGGCTGGCGGTGTCGGTCCTGCTGCTGGGGAGCGTGCCGCTCGCGGGCCTCACCGCCTACTACGCGTCCCGGCTGCTGGTCGCGGCTCCGCTGCGTCCCGGGCGGCGGGCCCGCCCGACCGGCCCGCGCGTGCCCGTCGCCGCCGTCCGGGCGTGGTTCGCCGCCGTCTACGCGCTGCTGCCTTCCGCCACCGGGGCCATCGCCGGCGGACGCCTGGGGACGGCCGTCGTGCACGTCCTGCTCCCGTTGATCGCCGTGCACGCCGCCCGCGTGTACGGAGTCCCGCGCGCGTGCGCACCGAAGGACGGCGACCCCGCCCTGCACGCCCGGACGCTGCGCAAGCGCGCCGGGCGGTCCGCGTGGACGGTCGCGCTGCTGCTGGCCGTCGCGATGGCGTTCGTCCCGGTCACCTGGCTGATCGGCACGGCCGCCGCCGCGATGGTGTGGGCGCTGTTCGACCGGCCGGGGCCGCGCGGGCGGCGGCACCTCGCCATCGCGCTCGGCGTCCCGCCGCTGCTGATGCTGCCGTGGACGGCCGGCCTCCTGCTGCACCCGTCGCGGTTCCTCACCGAGGCGGGCCTGCACCGGCGGTTCGAGCCTGCCGCCGCGGCCGACCTGCTGCTCCTCGACCCGGGCGGGCCCGGCACCCCCGCGCGGTGGGCGCTCGCCGGGCTGTTCGCGGTCGCCGTGTGCGCGCTGCCGCTGCGGCCCCGCCGCAACGCCGTGCTCGCCGGCTGGCTGCTGGCCATCTTCGGGCTGCTCGTCGCGACGCTGACCAGCGCCGCCACCGTGACCAAGGGCGCCGACCCGGCGCCCGCCTGGCCGGGCGTCGCGCTGATCTTCGCGGGCGCCGGGGTGCTGTTCGCCGCGACCGCCGCGGTCCTGCGCGCCACCGAGGCCCTGGCGAGCGGTCACGCGCTGTACCGGACGGGCGGTGCGGCGGTGTGCCTCGCCGCGCTCAGCGCCCCCGTGCTGGCCGCCGGGTTCTGGATCGGCGGCGGCGCGGGCGGTCCGCTGACCGAGGTCGACCCGGACACGGTGCCCGCGTTCGTGCACGCGCCCGGCGGGGCGCGGACGCTCGTCCTGCACAAGGAGCCGACGGGACGTGTCTCCTACACGGTCCTCCGGGACGCGGGCCCGAGGATCGGCGAGTCGGAGGTCATGGCCGGCGGCCCGGCACGAGACCGCCTGGACGGCCTCGTCGCCGGTCTTGTCGCGGGCCAGGAGGGTGATGCCGGGCCCGCGCTGACCCGGATGGGCGTCCAGTACATCGTCGTGCCCTACCCCAGGACGGACCCCATCACCAAGGCCCTCGACGCGGCGCCCGAACTGCTGCGCCTCAGCCGCACGGGGACGTTCGCCGTGTGGCGGCTCCACGCGCCGTCCGCCCGGATGATGCTCGTCGAGGGCGACACGGTGGCGCCGCTGCGCGCCGGACGCATCGACGCCCGCACCGAGATCCCGCCCGGTGGCGGCCAGCGCACACTGCTCCTGGCCGAACCCGCCGACGGAGGGTGGCGGGCGACCCTGAACGGCCGGGAGGCCAAGGCGCGGACGGTGGACGGCTGGGCGCAGGGCTACGACATCCCCGCCGCCGGAGGAGAGTTCCGGCTGCACAGGTCCATGACCATGCGGCACGCGTGGATGATCGTCCAGGGCATCGCCGTCCTGCTGGTGGTCGCGCTCGCGATGCCCGGCGCGCAGGCCGACACCCTGCCCTTCAGCGGGTCGTTCGCCGGTGAGCGCGAGCGGCGCCGCGGCAGGCGGGGCCGCCGCCGCGGTCACCACCGCTCCCGCGTGCGGCACGAGGCCCCGGCCCCCGAACCGGTGGCGGAGCGCAGCCCGGAGGAGGTCTCGTGAAGCCGAACCTCAGGCCCCGGCTCAAGCTGAACTCGAAGCTGAAGCCGAAGCTGAAGCCGAACTGGAGGCCGAACCTGAAGGCCGACGTCAAGGACGTCGATCTGGACAGGATTCTCCGCCTGCTCACCCTCCGCTACGCCACCGCCGCCCTGGTGCTCGTCGCCCTGGCGTCGCTGTACGGCGCGGCGACGTTCTCCCGTCCGGGTGAGGCCTCCGAGAGCGGCCGGGAGGCGTTCGTCACGACCGCCGTGATGGTGTGCCCGGGCCATGAGGGCGGACGGCTGGCCATGCAGTCCCTCCCCGACCGGAAGGGCGGCGGGAGCGTCGCCATGACGCCGACCAAGGGCGGCCCCGCGCTCGGGGCCATGTCGGCGCCCGGCCAGGGCTGGGAGGAGAGCACCAAGACCGGCGAGGACTCCTACACCCTCCGCGCTACCGGGGCCATGGCGGCCGGGCTGGAGGCCGAGCAGACCACCCACTGGGACGGCGGCCCCGACCGCGGGCTCGCCGGCACCCGCTGCGCCGCACCCGGCACCGACCACTGGTTCATGGGGCCCGGACCGGACTCCGCCGACGAGCTCGACCTCTACCTCACCAACGTCGACGGACAGCCCGCGTTCGTCGACCTCACCGCCCTCTCCGGCGAAGGCCCCCTGGAGAGCGTCGACGGACGCGGCATACGCGTCGACCCCTACACCACCAGGGTCGTGAAGATCGGTGAGTCGGCCGAGGGCCTCGGCGACGTCGTGAAGTCCGCCGCCGACCTCGGCCTGCGCGTCCGGACGAGCACCGGCCGCGTCGCGGCGTCCGTGCGCGTCCGGGTCGGCGAGAAGAAGGGCATCGAGTGGCTGCCGCGCTCGCACGCCCCCGCGAAGTCGCTGATCGTCCCCGGGGTGCCGGACGGGTCCGGCGCGCGCCGCCTGCTCGTCGCCGTGCCCGGCGAGGCCGACGCGCAGATCAGGGTGCAGGTGATCACCACGGAGGGCACGTACAACCCGCAGGGCCGGGAGATCGTCGACGCGCCCGCGGGGAGCGTCACGTCCGTCGCCCTCGACCGCGCCCTCCTCGGGAAGGCGGCCGCCGTCCGGCTCCTCGCGGACCACCCGGTCATCGCGGGCTTCGCCGCCGAGCGCGGCGCCGACGTCGCCTACGGCACCGCCACCCCGCCGCTCACCGAGTCCGGGCCCGGCATCGTCGCCGACAACCGCTTCGACTCCGCCCTCCTCGTCAGCGCCCCGGCCGGTGCGGCGACCGTCCAGGTCAGGACCTTGAACGCGGGCGGCGCGAGCGCCCCCAAGGACATCAAGATCCCGGCCGGGAGCACCGTCCGGGCCGGACTGGAGGCGCCGGCGGGGAGCGGCGGAGAGGATGCGGCCTACGGCGTCGTGATCGTCCCGAAGCCCGGCTCGGGACCCGTCCACGCATCACGCGTCCTCGCCAAGGGCAAGGGCGGCGGGTACCTGTTCACCGTCCTGCCGATCATCCCCGCCCGCACGACCATCCACCTGCCGGACACGGCCGACTCGCAGACGGCGCTCATCCCCGGCTAGCGCGCCGGGGGTCAGTCGTCGGGGGAGTCGTAGCTCGGGTCGACGGACTCGGGGGACAGGCCGAGCAGGTCCGCGACCTCCTCGACGAGCAGGTCGCGGATCAGCAGGGACATCTCCGCCTCCCCGGTGGCGCGTGCCTCGACGGGACGGCGGAACACCACGATGCGCACCGGCCGCTCGGCCGCGGCGGGCTCGCCTGGGGGCGTGGGCTGCACGACGGTCTGCCCGAGCGGGACGGGGCCGTCGAACCACGGCTCGACGGCGGGGACGTCCTCGACCGTGAACGCGACCCTGGCCAGTTCCCGGCCCCAGCGCAGGTGCAGCCGCCGGACCTCGTCGTCCACGAGGTCGTCGAACCGCTCCGCGCGGGTGCGCGAGACCGGCGCCTGCGGGGGTGTCAGAGGACCGCGAACGCCGCGACCGCGCCGATCGCGACGCCGTACGCCTGCCACACGGGATCGCACGCCTCAAGAGTACCTCTGCCGCCGCGAGTGCCATCGGGTGTCACGGGTGAACGGCAACCAGGAGGTCGTCAGGAGGTCGTCGGGAGGTCGTCGGGAGGCATCGGTTGCCACGGCCGCCGCACCCTGTCCAGGGGCCGCACGGTGAGGGTCGGAGTCCATACGGAATGTAGTTGTTACCCCGGAATTCGCCCGGTAACGGCGACACGTGCGCCCGGGTGGTGGCGGAGCCGGGGGGAGGGGGGTACGGTCAGCCATCGTGAGCCCCGTCCGTACCTGCTCCCGCACCGCCTGCAAGGCGCCTGCAGTGTTCACGCTCACGTACGTCTACCGTGACTCCACCGCGGTCTTGGGGCCGCTAGCCACGTACGCAGAGCCGCACTGCTACGACCTGTGCGCGGAGCATTCCGAGCGGCTCACCGCCCCGATGGGCTGGGAACTGGTGCGGCTGCCGGTCGAGGAGGAGGCCGAGCCCAGCGCGGACGACCTGGAGGCCCTCGCCGACGCCGTCCGCGAGGCCGCCAAGCCCGCCCCCGGTCCCGGCCAGGAGCCGGTCGGCCAGGGCACCGAGGTCGGCCGCCGCGGCCACCTGCGGGTGCTCCGCTCGGAGCCCGCGGCGACGCAACCCGGCCAAGAGTGACGCAGCCCGGCCGAGAGTGAGGGCCGCCTGCGCGGGAAGGTCCGCCCGCGGGAATCCCGGCGCCGGTGCGGCGGCTTCCCGTCCGGCCGCGTCCGCCCGTCCCGGTAGGCTCGTGTCCCTGTCGCCGTTCCCGGGGCCGCCGCCGCCGGGCGGCGCTCACGCGGGCCGGGTTCCTACCAGGCCGGTTTCTTCGGACAGGGAGCAGGAGTGGGCGACCTCGCCAAGATCTTCAAGGCGTACGACATCCGCGGTGTCGTGCCGGACGAGCTCGACACCGCGACCGCCGAGGCGGCGGGCGCGGCCTTCGTCCGGGTGACCGGGGCGAACGCGATCGTCACCGCGCACGACATGCGGGAGTCGTCGGTCCCGCTCTCGGAGGCGTTCGCGCGCGGCGCGGTCTCGCAGGGCGCGGACGTGATCGAGGCCGGCCTCGGCTCCACCGACCTGCTCTACTACGCCAGCGGCAGCCTCGACCTGCCCGGCGCGATGTTCACCGCGAGCCACAACCCCGCCAAGTACAACGGGCTGAAGCTGTGCCGCTCCGGCGCCCGGCCCGTCGGCCAGGACACCGGCCTCACCGAGATCCGCGAGATGATCGAGGACGGCGTCCCCGCCTACGACGGCGAGCCGGGCACGGTCACGCGGCGCGACGTCCTCAAGGGCTACGCCGACCACCTGAAGACGCTCGTCGACCTGTCGTCGATCCGCCCGCTCAAGGTCGTCGTGGACGCGGGCAACGGCATGGGCGGGCACACCGTCCCGCCGGTGTTCGAGGGCCTCCCGATCGACCTGGTGCCGCTGTACTTCGAGCTGGACGGCACCTTCCCCAACCACGAGGCCAACCCGATCGAGCCGGAGAACCTGCGCGACCTGCAGGCCAAGGTGCGCGAGACCGGTGCCGACATCGGGCTGGCGTTCGACGGCGACGCCGACCGCTGCTTCGTCGTGGACGAGCGCGGCGAGATCGTCGCGCCGTCCGCGATCACGGCCCTCGTCGCGACGCGCGAGCTGGCCAAGCACCCCGGCTCCTCGATCGTGCACAACCTGATCACCTCGCGGGCCGTCCCGGAGATCGTCGCCGAGCACGGCGGGACGCCCGTCCGGACGCGCGTCGGGCACTCGTTCATCAAGCAGACGATGGCGGAGACGGGCGCGGTGTTCGGTGGCGAGCACTCGGCGCACTTCTACTTCCGCGACTTCTGGTTCGCCGACTCGGGCATGCTCGCCGCCCTGCACGTCCTCGCGGCCCTCGGGCGGCAGGACGGGCCGCTGTCGGAACTGCTCGGTGAGTACACCCGCTACGTGGCCTCCGGCGAGATCAACAGCGAGGTCGCCGACCAGGCGGCCGCGGCCGGCAAGGTCCGCGCCGCCTTCGAGGGGCGCCCCGGCGTCGCGATCGACGAGCTCGACGGGCTGACCGTGGGCGACGAGGCCGCCGGCTGGTGGTTCAACCTGCGGCCGTCCAACACCGAACCGCTGCTGCGCCTCAACGCGGAGGCGGGCGACGAGGCGACCATGGCGGCGATCCGTGACGAGGTCCTGGCCCTCGTCAGGGAGAAGTGACCGGTCAGGAGAAGTGACCACGAAGGGAAGAGACGCTGCCATGACGTTGAAGCTCGACTCCTGGCTCCTGGAGATCCTCGCCTGCCCCAACTGCGGCGGCGGGCTCCGCACCGACGACGACGCCGCCGAGCTGGTGTGCACCGGCTCGTGCGGCTACGCCTACCCCGTCCGCGACGACATCCCGGTCCTGCTCGTCGACGAGGCCAGGACCCCCGCTCCGTGACCGGACCGGGCCGCTCGGCCGGGGCGGTGCGATGAGCGCGGGGCTCGACCCCGCGCGGCTGGAGGACGCGGCGGCGGTCGAGGCGGCCGATCCCGCGGGGATGCTGCGGCAGGTCGCGTCGTCGGCCGCGCAGGTCCGCGAGGCGCAGCGGGCGGCGGCCGAGGCGGGGATCGCCGGGCTGGCCGAGGACGGCAGGCCGCGCGCGATCGTGGTCGCCGGGATGGGCGCCGCGGGACTGTCCGGGGACGTCCTCGCCGCCGTGTGCGGGCCCGGCTGCGCGGTCCCGGTGACGACCGTGCGCGGCTACCGGCTGCCCGGCTGGGTGGGCGCCGCCGATCTCGTCATCGCGGTGTCCGGCTCCGGCGAGACCGAGGAGACGCTCGAGATCGCCGCGGAGGCGGCCCGCCGGGGGTGCAGGCTCCTCTTCGTCGGCGGGGCGGATTCGCAGCTCGCGGCGCTGTCCGAACGGAGCCGCGGGGTCTTCGTCCCGGTGCGGCCGGTGGGGCCGCCCCGTGCGGCGCTGTGGGGCCTCACCGTTCCCGTTCTCCTCGCGGCGCGGACGCTCGGCCTGACGCAGGTGCCGGACGAGACCCTGGAGTCCACCGCGGTCCTGCTGGAGGACGTCGCCCACCGCTGCCGCCCGTCCAGCGAGCCGTTCCTGAACCCGGCCAAGCGGATGGCGCTCGACCTCGCCGGCGACGTCCCGATGGTCTGGGCCTCCTCGGAGCCCGCCGCGGCCGCCGCCTACCGGATGTGCAGCCAGCTGAACGAGAACGCCAAGTACCCGGGGATCTTCGGCGCGGTGCCCGAAGCGGACCACAACCAGGTGATGGCGTTCGACGGCTTCTTCGCCCGCGGCGGCTCCCCGTCCGACCCGGACGACTTCTTCCGCGACCGCACCAACGACCCGGAACACGCCCTGCACCTGGTCATGATGCGCGACGTGGACGAGCACCCCCGCCTGCGCAAGCGGTCCGAGGCGTCGACGGCGATGGCCCGCGACCGGGGCGTCGCGGTCACCGAGATCCGCGCCGAGGGCGAACATCCGCTGGAGAGAATCGCGACACTCATCGCGCTGGCGGACTACGTCACGGTTTACTTGGCTATCGCGCTGGGCGTGGATCCCACTCCGGTGCCTGCCATTCAAGAACTAAAGGCGAGGATCTCCCAGATATGAGTGCTGAGGGCGGAACGAAGGCGATCGTCGCCGCGCTGCTCGCCAACACCGGAATCGCGGCGTCGAAGTTCGTCGCGTTCCTGTTCACCGGTTCGTCGTCGATGATCGCCGAGTCGGTCCACTCGGTGGCGGACGCAGGGAACCAGGCGCTGCTGCTGGTGGGCGGCAAGCGCGCCAAGCGCGGCCGGACGCAGCAACACCAGTTCGGCTACGGGCGTGAGCGCTACTTCTACGCGTTCGTCGTCGCGGTCGTCCTGTTCACCATCGGGGCGATGTTCTCCCTCTACGAGGGCTACCACAAGATCTCCCACCCGGAGGAGCTCAAGTCCCCGGGCTGGGCGTTCGGGGTGCTGGGCGCCGCGATCATCATGGAGATCTTCTCGTTCCGCACCGCGATCGTGGAGTCGAACAAAATCCGCGGCGACCAGTCCTGGTGGTCGTTCATCCGCCGCGCCAAGGCGCCCGAGCTTCCGGTCGTGCTCCTGGAGGACCTGGGCGCCCTCGTGGGCCTGTTCTTCGCGCTGTTCGGCGTCACGATGGCCGTGGTCACCGGCGACGGCGTGTGGGACGGCATCGGCACCATCGGAATCGGTGTCCTGCTCGCCGTGATCGCGGTGATCCTGGCGTTCGAGACCAAGAGCCTGCTGATCGGCGAGGGCGCCGACCCCGAGGTCGAGCGCGCGATCGTCGAGGCGCTGGAGTCGGTGGAGCAGGTCGACCGGCTCGTCCACATCCGCACCCAGTACATGGGCCCGGAGGAACTGCTGATCGCCGCCAAGATCGCCGTCAGCCACGACGACACGGCGGTGGACGTGGCCCGGGGCATCGACGCCGCCGAGGCCAAGATCCGGTCGCAGTTCCCCGAGGCGAAGCTGATCTACCTGGAGCCGGCGCTGTGGGAGCCCGGCGCGGAGGGCGCGGAGACCCCGGTCGTCCCGAAGCCGGCGGAGGACTCGGAGACCCCCGCGTCGTCCTGACCGACGGCGTCCTGACCGTTCGTCCGTCCCGGCCGCCCCGCGCGGGCGGCTGGGACGGGCACGGAACCCCTCGCCGGGCGGCCGCCGCCGTGCCGGCCGACCCCAGCCCAGGCGAGACCGGCGAGCCCCTGACGAGGCGTGTACCGCGGCCGTCCGGCGAGGTGCTTCCCATGCGTCCCCGCCCGGACCCCTGAAACCGGGCGGTTCTGGTGTGACCGCGGTGGCCCCGCCGAACCCCCTACGCCGGCGTCGGCCACCGTCGCGGTCACGGTTAAGACACTACGTTCGCGCTGGTCCCCGGCACGTCCCCCTCAGGGAGGGAAAGCGGGTGGTACCTCAGGCGGACCCGGCTCGCCCGCATACATCCGCACGGTGAGGCATCCGCGCGTCCCAAAGGCCAGTATTGAAGGGTGACCTCCGATGACAAGGCCCGGCCCGGACCCGGTCCCGCGGGGTTCGGCCCGGCCGTCGCGCACCACGCGTGGCGGCTGTCCGGCCGGATCGTGGCGGGCGTCGGCCAGCTGCTGCTGTGGATCCTGACCGGCATCGGCACCCTGCTCCGCCCGCTCGCCGTGCGCCTGGCCGCACGGCTGAACGGCGTGGGCCGCCGGCCGGCGCCGCACCCGCCGGGCGCCCCCGGCGGCCCGGCGGACGCGACGGCGCCGCTGCCCCGGTGGATCGGCGCGTGGCGGGAGTTCGCCGCCTCCTGGTACTTCGCGCCGCTGACGGGGCTCGCGCTGACCGTCGCGGCCCTCGCCGAGCTGGCGCCGCGCGCCGAGTCGCCGATCAGCCTGGCGGGCGGGTTCGCGGTCGCGGCGACGCTGCCGCTCGTCTGGCGCCGGGAGAACCTGCGCCCGGTCGCGGCCGTGGTGCTCGGCACCGTCGCGGCGAACCTGCTCACCGGCGAGAGCCTGCTCATCACCACCGGGTTCGCGGCCCTCTACACGCTGTACGCGCTGGGACGGCAGCTGCCCCGCCAGTCCACCGGCGTCCTCGCGGCGGGCAGCGTCGCGACGCTCGCGGTCGTGTACCTGGCGGCGGGCTCGCTGGACGAGATCCCGTGGCCGGCGGCGTTCCTCGCCGTCCTCGCCGCGATCGGCCTCGGCGACGCGCGCCGTGTCGTGGAGTCGGCCGGACGCACCGAGGCGGCGGCCGCCGAACGCACCAACGAGACCCTCACCCGGCTCACCGCCGTCCAGCGGGAGCAGGCCGTGATGCGCGAGCGCGCCCGCATCGCCCGCGAGCTGCACGACGTCGTCGCGCACTCCGTCTCGATGATCGCGGTGCAGGCCGAGACCGCCCCGTACACGATGGAGAACCTGTCGCCCGAGGCCCGCGCCGGCTACACCGAGATCGCCAAGACCGCGCGGGATGCGCTGGTGGAGATGCGGCGGCTGCTCAGCGTGCTGCGCGCCGACGCCACCCCGGAGCCGGAGGCGGCGAACTCCCCGCAGCCGCGGCTGGACCGGCTGCCCGACCTGATCGAGCAGCACCGCGGCGCCGGCGGCAACGTCGACCTCGCCGTGCACGGCGACCCGCGGGCGCTGTCGACGACGGTCGAGCTGTCCGCGTACCGGATCGTCCAGGAGGCGCTGACGAACGCCCGGCGGCACGCGCCGGGCGCGGGGGTGCGCGTCGACCTGATGTTCCTGCCGGACCGGCTGGCGGTCCGCGTCCGCGACGACGGCCGGCACCCGCCGGGGCCGCCCGGCCCCGTCCCGCCGGGGCAGGACCCGGCCGCGCCGACCCTGGTGCTGAACCGCGACGACCCCGCCTCCCGTACCGCGATACTGGACGACCGGGCGGGCATGGCGTCCGGGACCGCGGCGGGGGACGCCGGACGCACCCGCGTGCAGTCCCCGGAGTCCGGTGGCGGACACGGGCTCGTCGGGATGCGGGAACGTGCGACGATGCTGGGCGGACGGTTCTCCGCCGGCCCGGCCGCCGAGGGCGGTTTCCTGGTGGAGGCCGAGCTTCCGCTGGCGAGCGAGGGGAGTTCCACCCGTGGACACGGTCCGGAGGCGCCGCCCGGCGGCCGCTGACCCCGCGCGGCCCGGGAGGCGGCCGCGGTGATCAGCGTGCTGATCGTCGACGACCAGACGATCGTGCGGGCCGGGTTCGCCGCCCTGCTCGACGCGCAGGAGGACATCACCGTCGTCGGCGAGGCGGGCGACGGGCGCGAGGCGGTGCGGATCGCCGAGCGCAGCCGTCCCGACGTCGTCGTCATGGACATCCGGATGCCCGGCATGGACGGCATCGAGGCGACCCGCCGCATCCTCGCGCTGCCCGGTTCCGAGGGCGTCCGCGTCCTGGTGCTGACGACGTTCGACGTGGACGAGTACGTCTACGAGGCGCTCGCGGTCGGCGCGAGCGGCTTCCTGCTGAAGGACGCCACGGCCGACGAGCTGGTCTCCGCCGTCCGGGTGGTGGCGCGCGGCGACTCCCTGCTCGCCCCGCAGGTCACCGGGCGGCTCATCCGCGAGTTCACCAAGCAGCGGCGCAGCAGGCCGCAGGCGCCGTCGGAGCTGGCGACGCTGACCGCCCGCGAGTCGGAGGTCCTCGTCCTCATCGCGGGCGGGCTGTCCAACGGCGAGATCGCCGAACGCCTCGTGGTCAGCGAGCACACCGTCAAGACCCACGTGGCGCGGGTCTTCACCAAGCTCGGCCTCCGCGACCGCGCCCAGGCCGTCATGCTCGCCTACGAATCCGGCGTGGTGGTCCCAGGCGAGAACGCGAGCTGACCGCGGTCCCGGCCCCTGCGCTCGCTACGGGTCGTGCGGTCGGAGCGAGTGCAGCGAGCGGAGGCCGCAGGACCCGCCGAGCCGGGCGA
Organism: Actinomadura sp. 7K534; assembly: GCF_004348575.1. NCBI lineage: Bacteria > Bacillati > Actinomycetota > Actinomycetes > Streptosporangiales > Thermomonosporaceae > Actinomadura > Actinomadura sp. 7K534. Next base: position 45,862 of record NZ_SMKB01000015.1, on the reverse strand, counting down.
CCGCGGCGACACCGCGCGTCCTGCACGGTCACGCCGGACCGTAACGGTGGCGTGAGGATCGACCGGGTCGGACCGGGGGTTCCAGGGGGTCGCCCCTCTGGGCTAGCAGCCTCATGGCCTTCTCCTTCTCGAAGTCGAGGGCGCGCGTCGGGGGCGCGGAGAGGCGTCCGATGCGTTCGCCCAGCTCGCGGACGTGGGCCTGTACCTGCGGTTCGGCGAGGACGCGGAGGCCGAACGCCAGCTCGGCGGGGCCGATGTCGTAGCGCTTCTCCAGGGCGAGGGCGAGCGCGACCGCCCGCAGCTCGGTGTCGCCGAACTGGCGGTGGCCGCCGGCGCGGCCCCGGCCGGAGACCGCCTCCCGGGTGGACGGCAGCAGCCCGAGGGCCTCGCGGTAGCGGAGCATGCGGGGCGAGGTGCCGAGCCGCTGGGCGGCCTCCGTGATGCGCATGGCGGCCATTCTTACAAATTTGTGTCAGGAAGTCGCCTCCGGGCGTGCCAGCGGCGGTGCGCCGACCGTAGACTCGCGGCGTTGACGCACCGCGCACCGACCCGCATCCCCGCGGACCAAGGAGCAACGAAAGCATGGACTACAAGGTCGCCGACCTGTCGCTGGCCGACTTCGGGCGCCGGGAGATCCGGCTCGCCGAACACGAGATGCCGGGCCTGATGGCGGTGCGCGAGGAGTACGCCGCCGCCCAGCCGCTGCGCGGCGCCAAGATCATGGGCTCGCTGCACATGACCATCCAGACGGCCGTGCTGATCGAGACCCTGGTGGACCTCGGCGCCGACGTCCGCTGGGTCTCCTGCAACATCTTCTCCACCCAGGACCACGCCGCCGCCGCGGTCGTCGCGGGCCGGAACGGCTCCGCCGACGACCCGCAGGGCGTCCCGGTGTTCGCCTGGAAGGGCGAGACGCTCGAAGAGTACTGGTGGTGCACCGACCAGGCCCTGCAGTGGCCGGACGGCAGTGGCCCCAACATGATCCTGGACGACGGCGGCGACGCGACGCTGCTCGTCCACAAGGGCGCCGAGTACGAGAAGGCCGGCGCCGTCCCGGCCGCCACCGAGGACGACCCCGAGGAGTGGGGCATCATCCTCGACACCCTCCGCCGCACCATCGCCGAGAAGCCCGGCCGCTGGACCGAGACGGCCGCCGCGATCAAGGGCGTCACCGAGGAGACCACGACCGGCGTCCACCGCCTCTACGAGATGGCGAAGGCCGGCACGCTCGCGTTCCCGGCGATCAACGTCAACGACTCGGTCACCAAGTCGAAGTTCGACAACAAGTACGGCTGCCGCCACTCCGTCATCGACGGCCTGAACCGCGCCACCGACGTCCTGATCGGCGGCAAGGTCGCGGTCGTGTGCGGCTACGGCGACGTCGGCAAGGGCTGCGCCGACGCGCTGCGCGGCCAGGGCGCCCGCGTGATCGTCACGGAGATCGACCCCATCTGCGCGCTGCAGGCCGCGATGGACGGCTTCCAGGTCACCACCCTGGAGGACGTCGTCGACACCGCCGACATCTTCGTCACCACCACCGGCAACTTCAACATCATCACGGCCGAGCACATGGGCCGGATGAAGCACCAGGCGATCGTGTCCAACATCGGGCACTTCGACAACGAGATCGACATGGCCGGCCTCGCCAAGACCCCCGGCATCGAGAAGATCGAGATCAAGCCGCAGGTGCACGAGTGGCGCTTCGCCGACGGCCACTCGATCATCGTCCTCGCCGAGGGCCGCCTCATGAACCTGGGCTGCGCCACCGGCCACCCGTCGTTCGTGATGTCGAACTCGTTCACCAACCAGGTCATCGCGCAGATCGAGCTGTTCACCAAGACCGACGAGTACCCGATCGGCGTGTACGTCCTGCCCAAGCACCTGGACGAGAAGGTCGCCCGCCTCCACCTGGACGCGCTCGGCGTCAAGCTCACCGAGCTGACCAAGGAGCAGGCCGCCTACATCGGCGTCCACGTCGAAGGCCCCTACAAGCCGGACCACTACCGTTACTGAGCTTATGGCGGTATGGGGGTTCAGGCGCTGGGGCGCCTGAACCCCCATACCGCGTGCGATCGCTGCATCGCTCCGGCTCGCCTAGCGGCTCGCTGCGCGATCAGGTTTCTCGCGAGCTCGAAACCTGCCTTCGGACGCGATCGCGGCCGTTTGGGTCGTTGCGGGGTCGCGGTGGTGGCTGGGGTCGTTGCGTACGTGGGTGCCCGATGCGTTCGGGTTCTTCGTTCGCTTGATTCGTGGCCGTTACCGTGGGGGCAGGCGGTTCTGGCCTGTGCCGCCTGCGGGGGGTTCCCGTCCGGTGGCCGCTTCTTGAGGGTGTTGATGAGCGATATCGCGGATGCTTCGCTGGCGTATGAGGGCGTCAAGCGGATCGAGTGGGCCGACCGGAGCATGCCCGTGCTGCGGCAGATCCGGGAGCGGTTCGCCGCCGAGCGTCCCCTGGACGGGCTGAAGGTCGCGGCGTGCATGCACATCACGACCGAGACCGCCGGGCTCATCCGCACGCTCCAGGCCGGGGGCGCCAGCGTCGCGCTCGCCGCGTCCAACCCGCTCTCCACGCAGGACGACACCGCCGCCGCGCTCGTCCAGGAGTACGGCGCCGAGGTCTTCGCGCGGGCCGGTACCGACCGCGAGGGGTACTACGCCCACATCCACCAGGCGCTGGAGACCGGGCCCGACCTCGTCCTGGACGACGGCTGCGACCTGGTCAACACCCTGCACACCGACCGGACCGACCTGCTCGGCACGGTCAAGGCGGGCTGCGAGCAGACGACGACGGGCGTCATCCGGCTGCACCAGATGGCCTTCGAGGGCGCGCTCCGCTTCCCGATGGTCGCGGTCAACGACACCGACACGAAGCACATGTTCGACAACCGGTACGGGACCGGGCAGTCGACCCTGGACGGCATCGTCCGCGCGACGAACACGCTGCTCGCGGGGAAGACGATCGTCATCGCCGGGTTCGGCTACTGCGGCCGGGGGCTGGCGGAGCGGGCCCGCGGCCTCGGCGCCCGGGTCGTCGTCACGGAGATCGACCCGGTGAAGGCGCTGGACGCGGCGCTGCAGGGCTTCGCCGTCCAGCCCATGGCGCGGGCGGCCGCCGACGGCGACGTCTTCATCACGGTCACCGGCAACCGGGACGTGGTGAACGGGGAGCACCTCGCCCTCATGAAGGACGGCGCGATCCTCGCCAACTCCGGCCACTTCGACGTCGAGATCGATGTCCGCGCCCTGGCCGAGATGGCGGTCGAGGTCCACCGGGGCGTCCGCCCGCAGGCCGACGAGTACGTCCTGGCCGACGGGCGCCGCCTCGTCCTGCTCGCGGAGGGGCGGCTGGTCAACCTCGCCGCCGCCGAAGGGCACCCGGCCGCCGTGATGGACATGTCGTTCGCCGACCAGGCCCTCACGTGCGCGTGGCTCGCGACCGCCCACTCGACCCTGTCGCCGGCCGTGCACGACGTCCCGAAGGAGATCGACACGGAGGTGGCCCGCCTCAAGCTGGCGTCGATGTCGATCGACATCGACCACCTCTCGAAAGAGCAAGAGGACTACCTGCGCTCCTGGCGCATCGGGTCCTGACCCCGATGCCCGCAGGCGCCTACCTCCACCTGGACGGAGAGACCGAGGAGCGCTTCCAGTGCGCGCCGGGGCCGGGCGGGTGGCGGTACACGTCCCGGCGCTCCGACGGCGTCCGCGTCGACCTGGTGACGGACGCGCGCTGGCGGCAGATCCGCGTCGAGCTCGTCACGCCGACCTGGTGGCTGCGCGGCGGTCTCACCGGCCCGGAGCTCGCCTGGGTGCGCGCCGCCGGTGAGACGGGGACGGAGCACACGGAGCGCGCGGCCGGCTTCCTGTCCGACTCGCCCGGTTTCCTCGTGGCGATAGCGCACTCGCTGGCGCTGGACGAGAACGCGGAGACCGACGTGCGCCTCGTCCAGTTGAACGGCCCGTCCCTCGCGCCGCTGACGACGACCTGGCGGTGGCACCGGTCCGGGACGGCGGTCTACGAGACCGACACCGAACCGCTACCGGTCGCGCAGTACGAGATCACCGACCTGGCCACGGGCGAGATCGAGGCGGTGCACCTGGCGGGCGACGTCGTCGTCGCCGCGCCCGGCGTCGAGCTCACCGATCTCGAGTCCCCGCCCAATCTCCGCCTCTAGCGACGGGCCCCGGACGTTTCCCGATAAGGTCCCTTACCTCCCACGATGATCAGGAGGTCACGGACTTGTACGGCCAGCCACCGGGGCAGGGACAGCCGCCCCCCGTTCCGCCGATGGGCGCTCCCGCCCCGCCGCCGGCCAGGAAGCGGTCACCGCTCGTATTCGTGCTGGCCGGGCTCGCGGTCGTCGTCGTCCTCGCGGTGGTGGCCGTGGTAGTGGTGGCCGTCCAGAGTGCCGGGAACCGGCTGAGCGGCCCGCTCAAGGCCGAGCAGTGCATCGACACAGGCTTCGGGAACGGCACGGGCAACAAGATCCCGGCCAGTACCCGGGTGAAGTGCGACGACCCCGCGGCCAAGGCCAAGGTGCTCAAGATCACCGCCGAGCGGCAGGCCACGGCGTACCAGTTCGGCACCCGGTCGGAGCCCGACTGCCCGGCCGGCACGGACGGCGTCAGCAACGTCACCCTCAAGCAGGGCGACAAGCGCTACTACGAGGCGTGCGTCCGCAACCTCGACGGCCCCCACCCGGGCGACCCGGGCGCGGGCGGCGCGCTGCTGTCGGCCGGGGACTGCGTCAGCGGCGGCTCCTTCGGCATCGGCGGCAAGGAGGTCGCCTGCACCTCCGCCGACTGGTACGGCAAGGTGATCGCCCGTGTCGACGCCGAGGCGTCCTGCCCGGCGAAGACGCTGGAGACCATGAAGCTGCGGTCCTTCGGCGGCGGCCAGCTCACCCGCCCGGTGCTGTGCCTCGGCGCGGGCGGCGGCGTCCTGGCGACCGGTGACTGCATCGCCGACCCCTCGTACGCCGTCGGCGGCCCGAAGAAGGCCGACTGCGCCCGCCCGACGGCCGTCGCGAAGATCGAGGGCCGGGTGAAGGCGAAGCGGGACTGCCCCGCCACGTCCACCCACCTCATGACGGCCGACGGCGCCTACCTCCCGGTCATGTGCCTGAAGAAGATGCGCCCCACCCTCAACGACAAGATTCGTTCCCTGGGCGGGTGAAGCCGGGCCTCATCCCCGGCCCGGCTTCACCCGGTGAGGGGTTTCTCCCAGACGGACACGTGCTGGGCGCTCTCGCTCGTGAAGGGCTCGCGCGTCCAGCCGTCCCAGCGGTCGCGCAGGCGCAGCCCGGCGAGCCGGGCCATCAGGTCGAGCTCCGCCGGCCACACGTACCGGAACGAGAACGAGCGGTACTCCCCGCGGCCGTCGACCACCTCGATGTGGTGCGAGCTCATCGCCTGGGCGGCCACGTCGTACACGTCGAAGCCCCATCGCGTCTCGCCCGCCCGGAACGGCACGACGTCCTGGCCCGGTGGAAGCCGCCGCAGCTCGGGCACGCCGACCTCGATCACGAACGCGCCGCCGGGGTCGAGGTGGGCGGCCGCGTTGCGGAAGCAGTCCACCTGAGCGTCCTGCGTCGTCAGGTTCATGATCGTGTTGAACACCAGGTAGACGACGGAGAACGTCCCCGGCACACGCGTCGCGGCGAAGTCGCCGATCGTCACGCCGATCGCGTCGCCGCCCGGCTTGGCGTGCATCCGCGCGACCATCGTCCGCGACATGTCGATGCCGTGTACCTCGACCCCGCGCTCCGCCAGCGGCAGCGCTATGCGGCCGGTCCCCACTCCCAGTTCGAGTGCGCGGCCGTCTCCGGCGAGTTCCGCGAGGAGCTCGACGGCGGGTTCGACCGCGTCCGCCGCGAACATCTCCGCGGACGCCTCGTCGTACCCCGCCGCGACGTGTTCATCGAAGTGGCCGTCCGGGTCGTCCATCGTCGGACCGTACAATCGGCGGCCTCGGAGGCGCCAGGCGATTTCCGTGCGTCAGAGCGACCGCGTCATGAAGACGCTGTTCGGGTCGGGCTTGTAGTCCGCGAAGGGCTCGCAGTACGTGAACCCGAATCTCTCGTACAACTTCCTCGCGGTGACGAAGTAGTCGGCGGACCCGGTTTCCAGGCTCATCCTGGAGGACCCCGCCCGCTTGGCCTCCGCGAGAATGTGCTCCAGCAGCAGGGAGGCGATCCCGCTTCCCCTGCGCTCGGGCGCGGTGCGCATCGACTTCAGCTCGGCGTGCTCGGCGTCCAGCCTCTTGACGGCCCCGCAGCCCACCACCGTCTCGCCGTCCAGCACCGACCAGAACGTGATCTCGGACCGGCGCAGGGCGTCGAGGTCCAGGGCGTGCTTGCTCTCCAGCGGTGAGACGGCCCGCATCTCCTTGATGTGCTCGCCGAGGAACTCGGCGATCTGCGCGCCGGACAGATCGTCCACGACGATGTTCATCTTCCTCCTGGGGCGCCGCCAACCGGCCGAACGCCAGTATCCCTTCCGGCCCGGGAGCTCCGCACCGTTCGCCGCTGCCTATTCTTGTGGTCATGACTGCGCAGCCCCCGGAGCCCGTCCAGAACCCAGCGCCGTCCGGGGAGCTCCGCGCCTCCCACGACGACAGGGAGGCGACGGTGGAGCGGCTGCGCGACGCGGCGGCAGAGGGACGGCTCGACCTCGACGAGCTGGACGCCCGCCTGGAGGGGGCGCTGAAGGCCAAGACCTACGCCGACCTGGCCGCGCTGACCGCCGACCTGCCGGCCCCGGCCGCGGCGAAGAGCGAGCCGCCCCTCGTGCTCAAGAGCGGCATGTCCGGCGCCTCCCGGGGACCGGGCCGCTGGGAGGTGCCCCACCACATCATCGCCCACGGGGGCGTGGCGGGCGTGAAGATCGACTTCTCTCGCGCCGAGTGCCGCCACGCGGAGGTCCTCGTGGTGGCCTACGGGGAGGCGGCGGGCTTCACGATCGTGATCCCCGACGGCTGGGCCGCCGACGTCACCGGCGTGGACCCCGGCATCGGCGGCTTCACGGACAAGACCACCCCCGACCGCCTCCCGGGGACCCCGCTGATCCGCCTTACCGGCTCCGGCGGCATGGCGGGCGTCGTGATCCGCCACCCCAACCGCTGGGAACGCCGCAAACTCCAACGCAACCCGAGCTAGCGCCGGCCCCGACCGCATCTCCTGGACGTGCTCATGGAGGAAGCCGGCGGTCCGCGGGCCGGACAGGTCGTCGACGACGATGTTCATCCCGCTCCTCCGGAGCCGTGCGAACCTTGAACCAGCATCACTTGCTGAGCGAAGACGATCACCGGCAGGCCCGACGGCACAGTCTCCCTCACCCACTGAGGAACCATGATCACCCCGCATGCCTTCCCTCTGGAACCCGCGCCGATCCATGTGCCCGACGAAGTCCTCGATGACCTGCGTGCCCGGCTCGCATCAACCCGGCCGCCGCTGGACGAGGGGGTGCCGGACTGGTCCTACGGCGTCCCGGAGGGCTATCTCCGCGAGCTGGTCGCCTACTGGCGGGACGGCTACGACTGGCGTGAGGCCGAGGCCGCCATCAACGCCCACGAGCACTACCAGGTGAGCGTCGCCGGCGTCCCGGTGCACTTCATGCGCAAGCCCGGCCGCGGGCCCTGCCCGATCCCGCTGATACTCACCCACGGCTGGCCGTGGACGTTCTGGCACTGGTCGAAGGTGATCGGCCCGCTCGCCGACCCGGCGGCGTCCGGCGGTGACCCCGCCGACGCGTTCGACGTCATCGTGCCGTCCCTGCCCGGCTTCGGTTTCCCCGGCCCGCTCACCGGCTTCCCGGACGTCAACTTCTGGAAGGTCGCCGATCTCTGGCACACCCTGATGACCGAGACCCTGGGATACGGGAAGTACGCCGCCGGGGGCTGCGACATCGGCGGGCTCGTCTCCAGCCAGCTCGGCCACAAGTACGCCGACGCGCTGTACGGCATCCACATCGGTTCCGGGCTGCCGCTCGACTTCTTCAGCGGCCCCCGGGCCTGGGACTTCGCCCGGAACCGGCCCCTCACCGACGACCAGCCCGCCGACGTCCGCGCTCGTATCGTCGAGCTGGACCACCGCTGGGCGTCCCACCTCGCCGTGCACATGCTCGACGGCGCCACCCTGGCCCACGGGCTGAGCGACTCGCCCGCCGGACTGCTCGCCTGGCTGCTGAAGCGCTGGCACGCCTGGAGCGACAACGGCGGCGACGTCGAGTCCGTCTTCACCAGGGACGACCTGCTCACCCACGCCACGATCTACTGGGTGAACAACTCCATCGCCACGTCGGTGCGCTACTACGCCAACGCCAACCGCCACCCCTGGACCCCCGCCCACGACCGCACCCCGGTGGTGCAGGCCCCGGTCGGCCTCACCTTCGTCACGTACGAGAACCCGCCCGGCATCCACACGGCTGACGAGCGCGTCCGGGCCTTCGAGACCGGCCCGCTGGCCGGCTGGTTCAACCACGTCAACGTCAACGCCCATGACCGAGGGGGCCACTTCATTCCCTGGGAGAACCCCGGCGCCTGGGTGGGCGACCTGCGCCGCACCTTCCGCGGCCGCAGGCCCTGAACGAGCTCCGTGCGGCCGGCGGCCGGGCGGAGCGGCGGTGGAGAACCGTTGGCGGCCTGCTTACCCCGCCTTGCCCGCCGGGGGGAATGCCTTCCTCGTGGGGGAGTGGTTCACACGGGAGATCGCGGACGCCGGGCGGCTCCGGCTGTTCTGCTTCCTGGTCGCGTTCATCGCCGGGTTCCTGTTCATCCGGTTCAGCGTGCGGATGATCCGGCGGCAGGTGCGGTGGTGGCCGGGGAACGTCACGCCGGGCGGGCAGCACATCCATCACGCGGTGTTCGGCCTCGTGTTCATGTGCGTGGGCGGCGTCGGCGGGCTGACCGTCGACGACGGCTCGTCCGGGCTGGCGGCGGCCGCCGCGGCGCTGTTCGGGCTCGGCGCCGCCCTCGTGCTGGACGAGTTCGCGCTCGTGTTCTACCTGCGGGACGTGTACTGGAGTGAGAAGGGCCGACTGTCGGTCGAGGTCGTGTTCATCACCGTCGCCCTGTGCGGGCTGCTGCTGCTCGGGCTGCACCCGGTCGGCCTGGACGACGCGGCTGGAGACGGCCTGTGGGGCATCGCCCTCGCCCTCCTGTTCAACGTGGCCGTCGCCGTGATCGCCCTGCTCAAGGGCAAGATCTGGACCGGCGTCCTCGGGCTCTTCATCGGGGTGGTCGCGCTGGTCGGCGCGGTGCGGCTCGCGCGCCCGGACTCGCCCTGGGCGCGGCGCCGGTACGCGCCGGGCTCCCGGAAGGAGCGGTGGGCGCGCAACCGCGAGCGCCGGTACCGGCGGCCCGTGCAGCGGCTCGGCGACCGGCTGAGCGACCTCGTCGCCGGCCGCCCGTCCGCAAAGTAGGTTCGTCGCCGTACTGACTTCGCGCGAACCGGACGCCGAGCGCGGGCGTCTCACCGTTGGGTGGCCGTGGACGTCGGGGGACCACGGCCACCCGCCATCAGTAGGGGGCCATCAGTACGGGGCCATCAGTACGGGGCCATCAGTACGGGGCCATCAGTACGGGGCCATCAGTACGGGGCCATCAGTACGGGGCCATCAGTACGGGGCCATCAGTACGGGGCCATCAGTACGGGGCCATCAGTACGGGGCCATCAGTAGGGGGACGGCCCGCCGAACATCTCGCTGAGCCGCGGCGCGAGGTCGAAATCCCCGCGCAGCTCCAGGCGGCCGTCCATGAGAAGCGACGCCGGATTCGCGTCTCCGGCCAGCATCCGCAGGAAGTCCGCCGCAGCCACAATGAGCGTGAGCGACGGATCCTTCGCAGGCCCCTGCCGAGCGCGGGCGCGGGTCTTCCCCATGGCCAGCGTCCAGACGGCCTCCCTACCCGCACTGCTCAGGCGGAACTCCAGCTCACCGGTGAACCCGCCGGACGCGGACGGGTCGTAGGCGCGGGCCATCCCGGCGAAGAACACGCGTTGCGCCGCCGGGCCGAACCGCCGTTCGATCTGCGCGTCGGAACGGCCGTGCACGAGCTTGTAGAAGCCCTGCCGGAACCTTCTGCGGCCCGCCGCGCGGACGTCGTCGACCGGCCGCCGGCCACGGGACGCGCGATGCGCGCGGGCGACCTCCGCGTCCTCGTCGATGCGGTAGCCGGGCGGGCTCGTCCGGGCCGGTTTCCGGCGCGCGAGAGCGGCCTCGATGGCCGGGGCCAGCCGCTCCGCCTTGGCTGCCTCCCGCTCCTCCCGTCCCTCGGTGAAATGCGGGAGCACGGCCTTCCCGAACAACTCCAGGCTCTCGCAGATGTGCTCGTGCTCGTTCGGGCCCGACTGCAGCACGAAGGAGACCTGGTCGACGCCGACCGACTCGTAACGCCGGACGAGGTCGACGACCTGCTCGGGCGTCCCCACCGCGCCGCGCAGCGAGCCGACGTTGACATTGAGGGTCCCGGCGTTGGCGATGATCTGCTCCCGGGACAGACCGCGCGAGGCGCGCCGCTCCAGGAACTCCTGCCACACGTCCGTGCGCCCCGGATCGTGCGGCGTGGTCCCGTAGTAATGCGCGAGGGCGAACGCGAAGAAATGCGCCCCGTCGATGCCGCGCTCGATCGCGGTGGCCTCGTCCTCGTGCAGCATCATCGGCAGGACGACGGTCACGTTCGGGTTCACCGCGAACCCCGCCGGGACGCATTCGTCCGACTCGATGATGCGGTAGTACTCGTCCACCCACTTACCCGCGTCCTCGGGCTCCACGAAGGAGAACGAAAGGGCGCCGATCCCGTTCCGCGCGGCGAACTGGATCGTCTCCCGGCGCGAGCACGCCACCCAGAGCGGCGGGTGGGGTTTCTGGACGGTCTTCGGCAGCACGTTCCGCGGCGGCATCCGGATGTCGGGCGAGTTCCACCCGGCGAACGGCTCCTCCACGAACATCCTGGTGATGGCGTCGATCGCGTCCTGCCACTGCGCCCGCTTGTCGGTGCGCCGCACCCCGAACCCGCCGAGCTCCGCGCTGGAACTGGCCTCCCCCGTCCCGAAGTCGACGCGCCCGTTGGACACGAGGTCGAGCGTCGCGATCCGCTCGGCGATCCGCGCGGGATGGTTCACGGCGGGCGGCAACTGCACGATGCCGTGCCCGAGCCGAATCCGCTTGGTCCGCTGCGAAGCGGCCCCGAGGAACACCTCCGGCGCCGAAGAATGCGAGTACTCCTCCAGGAAGTGGTGCTCGACCTCCCACACATAGTCGAACCCCACCCGATCGGCGATCTCCACCTGGTCGAGCGCGTCCTGATAGAGCTTGAGCTCCTGCCCATCACTCCAGGGCCGCGGCAACTGGTGCTCGTAGAAGAGCCCGAACCTGATCTCGACCACCTCCTGGATCGGGGGCGGGCGGCGCCGTCTAGCGTCGCCCGGTCGCCCTGCGAGTCAGCCTCGCCCCGATTGGACGTCCCGTCAACAACGAGCAAGCGTTCGCTTGACGGGGTCCCGCGGGGGCGGCACCGTGGTGCGGGTGGGACGGCGGAGGTGGGCATGGGGCTGCTGGACGGGCTGCGGGTTCTCGATCTGACGATGTGGCGGCCCGGGCCGTACGCGACGCAGCTGCTCGCCCAGCTCGGGGCGGACGTGATCAAGGTCGAGCCGCCCCGCGGGGAGCCGATGCGGATGTTCCGGAGCCATTTCGACGTCCTCAACCGGCACAAGCGCAGCATGGTGCTCGACCTCAAGTCCGAGGACGGGCTTGCGCGGTGCCTGGAGCTCGCCGAGGGAGCAGAGGTGTTCGTTGAGGGGTTCCGGCCGGGCGTCGCCGACCGGCTCGGCGTGGGGTACGGGGCGCTGCGCGAACTCAACCCCGCGCTCGTCTACTGCTCGATCTCCGGCTACGGCGCCGATGGGCCGTTGTCGGACGTTCCCGGGCACGACATCAACTACCGCGCGTACGCGAGTGCGCTGCCGCCGGACGCCGTGTCGCCGGAGGCCGACGAGCTTCCGGTGGCGGACATGGCCGCCGCGACGATGGCCGCCTTCGCGATCACCGCGGCCTGCCTGAAGGCGCGGGCCACCGGGGCCGGCGACCGGATCGACCTCGGGATGGCGGACGTCCTCGCGCACTGGGTCGGCACCGTCCCGGAGGCGACGCAGCGGTCGGGGGCGGGGCCCGTCCCCGGCTACGGCGTCTACCCGACGAAGGACGGCCAGAAGATCACGCTCGGGGTCGTCTCCGAAGACCGGCTCTGGAAGGCGGCGTGCCACGCCCTCGGGATCGGCGAGCACGCGGACGTCCCCTTCATCGAGCGGCTGAGCAGGATCGGGGAGCTGGACGGGGCCGTGACCGCGGCGGTGGCGAAGCTCACCCGGGCGGAGGCCGTCGAGCTGCTGACCGCGGCCGGTGCGCCGGTCGCGCCCGTGCTGTCGCACGCCGAGATGCTGGGACTCGACCACTTCCGGCGGCGTGCGGTGCAGGAGGAGGGGCCGGTGCGGACGACCGTCCACCCGCCGCTGGCCGAAGGCCCCGTCGCCGAGCCGGACGAGCATCGCGGGCAGACCTGGCGGAGCCGCACGGCCTGAAATTCAGGTGGATATGTCCGACCCGTTTGGCATGCTGGGGACGTGAGCCCACGTGCGATGAGTCCCGTCCTGGTCGGCAGATCCGCCGAGCTGGCGGAACTGGAGGACGCGCTCGCCGCCGCACCCGGGGCCGTGCTCATCGGCGGTGACGCCGGTGTCGGCAAGACCCGGCTGATCCGCGAGTACGCCCGGTCCGTGGACGGCCGCGCGCGGGTGCTCGCCGGCGGCTGCCTGGAACTCGGCTCCGACGGCCTGCCGTTCGCGCCGTTCACGACCGTCCTGCGCGACCTCGTCCGCGACATCGGCACCGACGGGGTCGCCGGGCTCGTGCCGCGCGGCGACACCGGCGGCCTCGCCCGGCTGCTGCCCGAGTTCGGGGAGCCGGAGAGCGACGCCGCGTCCGGGGAGGAGCGCGCGCGGCTGTTCGAGGTCATGCTCACGCTGCTGGAGCGGCTGGCCGAGCGCGGCCCGGTCGTGCTGGTCGTCGAGGACGCGCACTGGGCCGACCGCTCCACCCGCGACCTGCTGGCCTTCCTGATCCGCAACCTCGGCACCGCGCCGATCCTGATCGTGGTGACGTACCGGTCGGACGAGCTGCACCGCAGCCATCCGCTGCGCCCGCTGCTCGCCGGGCTGGAGCGGGTCGACCGGGTCCGGCGCGCGGAGATCGCGCCGCTGACCCGCGCGGACATCGCCGCGCTCGTGACCGAGCTGCTCGGCGGGACGCCGCCGCACGGCCTGGTCGACCGGATCGCCGTGCGCAGCGAGGGCAACCCGCTGTTCATCGAGGCGCTGCTCGACGACGACGGCACGCTGGCGAGCGAGCTGCCCGAGTCGCTGCGCGACCTGCTGCTCGCCGGGGTGCAGCGGCTCCCGGACGAGACGCAGGACGTGCTGCGCGACGCGAGCGGCGGCGGCACGCGCATCGAGCACGCGCTGCTGTCGGCGGTCACCGGCCTCGGCGACGGCGGGCTGACCCGCGCGCTGCGTCCCGCCGTCGCCGCGAACGTCCTCGTCGTGGACGGTGACGGCTACGCGTTCCGGCACGCGCTGATCCGCGAGGTCATCCACGACGACCTGCTGCCGGGCGAGCACACGCGGCTCCACCGCCGCTACGCCGAGGCGCTGGAGAGCGACCCGGGGCTCGTTCCGTCCGGGCGGCTATGGGTCGAGCTGAGCCACCACTGGAAGTCCGCCCACGACAGCACGTGGGCGCTTGCCGCGTCGTGGCGGGCCGCCGCCGACGCGCGCAAAGCCCTCGCCTACGCCGAATGCCTGGCGATGCTGTCGCGGGTCCTCGAACTGTGGGACCGGGTCCCGGACGCGGCCGAACGCATCGGCGCCGACCACGTCACCGTCCTGGAGCAGGCCGCGGCCGCCGCGGACGAGGCGGGCGAGTACGACCGCGGCATCAAGCTCGTCACCGCCGCGCTGCGCGAGGTCGAGGCCGTTCAGGAGCGGGGCGGCGGCCACGATCCCGCCCGCGTGGCGATGCTGCTCGAACTGCGCGGGCGCATGCGGTACCAGATGGCGCGCCCGGGCTTCGTCGAGGACCTGCGGTCCGCCGTGGCGATGCTGCCGGCCGACCCGCCGACGGCGCTGCGCGCGCGGGCGCTGTCCACGCTGGGGAACTACGTCCGCCTCACCCCCGAGATCGACGAGGCGCGCAACGCGGCGGCCGAGGCGCTCGCGGTCGCCCGCGCGCTCGGCGACCCGGTCACCGAGGCCGAGGCGCTGATCACTCAGTTCTGCGCCGACGTCGACTACCTCGGCGAAGAGTACCTCGCCGAGATCGACCGGACGGCGATGAGCACCGGCGACCAGCGGGTCCTGCTGCGCTTCCACGTGATCAAGTCGCATTTCCTGGAGGGCGCGGGACGGCACGAGGAGGCCGCCGCGGTCGCCGGGCGCGGCATCGAGCTCGCCCGCGAGTACGGCGTGGCCCGCACGCAGGGGACGTCCCTGTCCATCAACACGGCCGAGCCGCTGGTCTCGCTCGGCCGGTGGGACGAGGCGACCGCCGTGCTGAACCAGGCGATGGAGCAGGAGCCGGCCGTGACGACGAGGACGTCGCTGCTCGTCCTGTCCGGCTGGCTCGCGCTGGCGCGCGGCGACCTGCCCACCGCGCGGAAGCGGCTGGCGGGCTCCCGCGAGATCATGAACCTCAAGATGAAGTGGCTGAAGACCCAGGACTACTTCACCACCCTCTGGCTGGAGGCCAACGTCGCGCTTGCGGAAGGACGCCCCGAGGCGGGGCTGGACGCGGTCCGTCCCGTCCTCGACCACGCCGGCCTTCCCGACGACGCCCGCTACGCGTGGCCCGCGCTGGTCACCGGCGCGTCGATCTGCGCGGAGCTCGGCGACGCCGCCGCCGACGACCTGCGGCGCATCGAGGAACGTGCCGCCGGGCTCAAGGTCCTCGGCCCGCTGCAGAAGGTGCACCGGCTGACGTTCGCCGCCGAGGCCGCCCGCGCCCGCGGCGTCCTCGACTTCGCCGCGTGGGAGGAGGCCGCGGCGGCGTGGGAGGCGCTCGGCAACCCGTACCGCCGGGCGTGCGCGCTGCTCAACGCCGCGCGGGCCGCGCTGGCGGACGGCGACCACGACGCGGCGGCGGCCCGGCTGCGCACCGCGGCGGAGCTGGCGGACGGCCTCGGCGCCGTCCCGCTCGGCGAACGCGTCGCCGACCTGCTGCGCCGCACCCGCTCGGCCCGCGGCGGCGAGTCCGCGGCGCCGCTGGGGCTGACGCCGCGCGAGTACGAGGTGCTGCGCCTGGTCGCGGAGGGCCGCAGCAACCGCGACATCGCCGAGGCGCTGTTCATCTCGGTGAAGACCGCCAGCGTGCACGTGTCCAACATCCTCGGGAAGCTGGACGTGGCCAACCGCGGCGAGGCCGCGGCTACCGCGCACCGCCTGTCGCTGTTCGCGGTCCCGGCCGAGCGGAACGGCACCCCGGTCGGCTGATCGGCCGGCTGATTCGGTGGCGGGGATCTCCCCTCCGCAGGACCCCCGCCCCCGAACCGTCGGACCACACGGGAACTTCGTGGCCGGCCTTCGCGGTGACGTCCCGCGGAAGCAGGCGGTGCTCCGCCGCCCGGAGAGGCGGCCCGTCATCGTTCCGGCCACTGCACAGTTTCGCGGTCGGGGGGCCGTGCGGCGTGGGACGACATACCGTTCGCGGCGCTGGAAAAAAGCGACGGGGACGGGTCACGTTCCGTGACCCGTCCCCGTTCCCGCCGTCGCGGCCGTGCCCGCGGGCGCGTCAGCGCGGCACGCGGGCGACGCAGAACACCGTCTGCCCGAACGGCGGCTTGACCACGCGCTCGATGGTGCGGGTGAGCGGCACGACCGTCCGGTCGTAGATCTTGACGAGCTTCGGGTCGGGGTAGCCGGCGCCGCCGCGGCGGACCGCGAACCACCAGGCGATCCCGCCGAGGAAGTTGATCGGCTTGAGCACCTCGGGGACGAGGCCCGCCGCGCGGACCGACGCCTCCAGCGTCTTCGGCGTGTAGCGGGTGACGTGCCCGACCTTGCGGTCGAAGTCCCCGTAGAGCTGCATGTAGCCGGGCACCCAGATGACGATCCGGCCGCCGGGCTCGGTGACGGCGGCGAGGTCGCGCAGCGCCTGGACGTCGTCCTTGATGTGCTCCAGGACGTTCATCATCACGACGGTGTCGACCTTCCGCCGGATCGCGATGTCCGCGGGCAGCGCCAGGTCGATGACCTCGACGTCCTCGCTGCCGTCGTAGCGCTTGCGCAGCTCGCCGACGCAGTACGGGTCGTTGTCGCTGACGACGAGGTAGTCGAGGCGCCCGGCGAACTGCTCGGAGAAGTGCCCGAGACCCGAGCCGACCTCCAGCATGGACCGCCCGACGTGCGGCGCGACGGTCTCGTACTCGTACTTGCGGTAGTTGCGGGCCTCGTCCCCGCCGAGGTGGTTCTCCAGCGCGCCCTCCCCGGCGGCGGGCTGGACGACGTCCCCGTCCGCGCCTCCCCCCGGCGGCGGCGCGGCGCCGGCGCTCTTCGGCCTGCTGCCGACGAGGTTGAGGAGGGTTCCTGCGATGGACTTCTTCTGACCAGGTGAATGCATTACTTCCCGCTCGCTGGGTGCGTGGGCGCTCGGATTCTCGCTCGCCGGATCGAATGACCTGATCCGCTCGGACGGTCCGATCTCTGGCGCGAAGCCGGGCCAGTCTACCCAGGCGCGGGCGGCCGACGCCCCGCGGTGACCGCGCGCCGCGCGCCGCACGGCGCGCGCGGGCCCGTCCGCCCTGGTCAACCGCCCTGGTCAACCGCCCTGGTCAACCGCCCTGGTCGGCCGCCCGGCCCGGCAGCCCGGTCAGCCGATGGTGCGGTGGACGTCCTCCTTCTCGCTCGCGCCCGGCTCGGACGGCGCGATCCACGGCCCGGGGATGGACGGGTCGAGCACGCCCTCCTCCACCCAGGCGAAGTCGCCCTTGAGGACGGCGCGGGCCAGTTTCGCGTCCATCGCGTCGGTGTTGCGCCACAGCCCGTCGAACAGCTCCTCGACCCGGACGCGCGACTGCCGGCAGAACGCGTCCGCGAGCAGCACGGCCGACTTGCCGGGCGCCGTGGCGGGACCCTCGCCGCCCGCCCCGGCGCTCGCGAGCGGGCCGTCCGCGGACGAGTCGGCCTGCGCGCGGACGCACACCGCGCTCATCGCGTACAGCTCGGCGCCGATGTCGACCATCCGGGCGAGGAAGCCCTGCTTGCGCTCCAGCCCGCCCTGCCAGCGTCCCGACGCGTAGAAGATCGACCGGGCCAGCTTGCGGGACGACCGCTCGACGAACCGCAGGTGCCGCGCCAGCGCCCCGAACTCGGCGTACGACTTCGGGCGCTGCCCGGCCCCGGTGACCAGCGTCGGCAGCCAGCGCGCGTAGAACCCGCCCGCCTTCGCCGCCGCCCGCGCCTTCTTCCCCGCGGACGCCTCCGGGTCGATGATGTCGCCGGCGACCGACAGGTGCGCGTCCACCGCCTCCCGGGCGATCAGCAGGTGCATGATCTCGGTGGAGCCCTCGAAGATCCGGTTGATCCGCAGGTCGCGGTACAACTGTTCGGCGGGCACCCCGCGCTCGCCGCGCGCCGCGAGCGACTCGGCCGTCTCGTAGCCGCGGCCGCCGCGCAGCTGGATCAGCTCGTCGGCGGCGCGGCACGCCATCTCCGACGACCACAGCTTCGCCAGCGCCGCCTCGATCCGGATGTCGTTGCGCTCGTCGTCGGCGAGCTGGCTGGACAGGTCGAGCATCGCCTCCATCGCGTACGCGGTCGCCGCGATGAACGCGATCTTGCGGGAGACGGCCTCGTGCTCGCCGACCGGCCGGCCCCACTGCACCCGCTCCCGGGACCACTCCCGCGCGATCTTGGCGGCCCACTTGCCGCTCGCCGCGCAGATCGCGGGCAGCGAGAGCCGCCCGGTGTTGAGCGTGGTCAGCGCGACCTTGAGGCCCGCGCCCTCCTCGCCGACCAGGTTCGCCTTGGGGACGCGGACGTCGTGGAACCGGGTGACGCCGTTCTCGATGCCGCGCAGCCCCATGAACGCGTTGCGGTTCTCTACGGTGATGCCGGGCGTGGCCATGTCCACGACGAACGCGGAGATGCCGCCGCGGTGCCCGTCCTGCTTCGGGACGCGCGCCATGACGACGACGAGGTCGGCGACGACGCCGTTGGTCGTCCACAGCTTGACGCCGTTGAGGACGTAGTCGTCGCCGTCGGGGACGGCGGTGGCGCGCAGCCGGGCCGGGTCGGAGCCGACGTCGGGCTCGGTGAGCAGGAACGCGCTGATCTGCCGGGCGCAGCGCGGCAGCCACTCGTCCTTCTGCTCCGGCGTCCCGAACATCTTGATCGGCTGCGGGACGCCGATGGACTGGTGCGCCGACAGCAGCGCGGCGAGCGCCGGGCTGACCGACCCGGCGATCATCAGCGCCCGCCCGTAGTAGAGCTGGCTGAGGCCGAGACCGCCGTACTTCTCGGGGATCTTCATGCCGAGCGCGCCGAGTTCGCGCAGGCCCGCGATGACGTCGTCCGGGATCCGCGCCTCCCGCTCGATCAGCGCCGGGTCGATCTTCGTGGCGCAGAACTCGGTGAGCCGCGCGAGGAACTCCTCGCCCTTGCCGCGGGCCTCGTCGTCCGGCCGCGGATGCGGGTGGACGAGGTCGAGGCGGAAGTCCCCGAGGAAGAGCTGCTTGCCGAAGCTCGGCAGCCGCCACTCGGTCTCCCGCGCCTCCTCGGCGACCTTCCGGGCGGTCCGCTCGTCCACGTGCGCGGGCCGGTCGGCGCGCGAGGGTCTGGTCTGGCTCATGCGTCCTCCTCGGGCGGGTCCTCGGATGCGCCATGGCTCCGCCCCGAAGGTACGCCCCGGTCGTACTTCTGAGTAGTCCCGTACATGTGAGCGCCCATTCCCCAGGCGGTATCGGGAAACCCTCCGCACGCGCACGTCAGGAGTGATCCAATGGGACGACCGTCGCCGAGGCCTTGACCGAACCAGGCCAGAGGGGTTCGCTGTGGGTAATGGATGAGACACGCAAACCCACACTCATCGCATCGGTGCAGCGCGCCCTGCGGCTCATGGAAGTGGTCGCGTCACATCCGAGCGGCGCGCCCGCCAAGCAGCTCGCGCGGGAGGCGAGGCTGCCCCTCGCCACCACCTACCACCTGCTGCGCACCCTCGCGCACGAGGGCTACGCGACGCGCCTGCCGGACGGCGTCTGGGTGCTGGGCGAGCGGGTCGAGGCGCTGCACGGGCAGAGCAGGGCGCAGCAGCTG
Organism: Actinomadura sp. 7K534; assembly: GCF_004348575.1. Classification (NCBI taxonomy): domain Bacteria; kingdom Bacillati; phylum Actinomycetota; class Actinomycetes; order Streptosporangiales; family Thermomonosporaceae; genus Actinomadura; species Actinomadura sp. 7K534. The sequence goes on along the minus strand of NZ_SMKB01000015.1, from coordinate 26,504 downwards.
CTGGCCCGCATCCGCCCCACCCTGATGGACCTGCGGGACGACCTGGGCGTCGCGGCGTACTTCAGCATGCACATGGACGACGAGATCCGCCTGATCGACATCGCCGACGGCCCGCGCGCCCCGCGCGTCGACGTCTGGGTCGGCTTCGAGGACGCCGCGCACGCCACCGCGATCGGCAAGTGCGTGCTCAGCCAGTTCGACGAGGAGCGCCGCCGCGACTACCTGGCGCGGCACCCGCTCGTCGACCTGACCCCGCACACCATCACCGACCCGGGCCGGCTGTTCCGGTCCCTCGGATCGCCGGGCGGCCTGCAGTACGACTGCGAGGAGTACGCCCTCGGCACCGCCTGCGCAGCCGTCCCGGTCACCGACGCCACCGGCACCATCGTCGGCGCCCTCGCGATCTCCTGCCGCCCCGCCAAGCTCGCCAGGGTCGAGCGCTCCGCCCACCGGATGCGCGCGACCGCCGACGAGATCCAGCGCACGCTCACGCTGACCCCCTGAAAATTGTGCCAGTGGACACTGGCATCATCGTGGCCGCTGCCGCATAGTGCTCGCATGAGGCTTCGATCTGCTCTGGCGGCGATCGCGGGCGCCGCCCTGCTGGCCCTTCCCGTGACCGCGCACGCGGCCGGGAAAGACGTGCACACCGTGCCCCTCCCGTTCCTTTGGCCGCGGACCGAACTGAAGGACGTCGCCTCGGACGGCGCCGGCGGCGCGTGGATCGCCGGCAGGCAGGGCGTCGTCTGCGTGGTGTGGGTCGACCGCTGCGCCCTGTTCAGCGCGGGCAACCCGGTCGTCCGGCGCTGGACGGGCTCCTCCTGGCGGGAGTACCCGATCAACGGCTGGAAGGGCAACGGCCCCATCGAACAGGTGACGTCCGGCGCGGGACGGACGTGGATAGCGGGTGAGGCCGCGGACAACGGCTATATCCCCTTCTTGGCCGAGTTCGACGGCTCGTCCTTCCAGCGGGTCGAGACTCCCTCTTCCGCGTCCGTGGAGATGCTCAGCACGGGCCCGGCCGGTACGTGGATCGCCCAGGCGGACGATCCCAACCAGGGTGCGCCGCGTCTGTACCGGCGGGACGGGGCCGCCTGGCAGGCCTTCGACCTCCCCGGCGGGGACGCTTATATCAGCGACGTCCAGGGCATCGCCCCGGACGACGCGTGGGCGGTCGGGGCGAGGCAGGCCGAGGACCCGTTCACCTACCACCCCGCCGTGGCGCGCTTCGACGGCACGTCCTGGACGTGGACGACCCCGCCGGACATCGGAGCGCAATACCCGGGCATCACCAAGGTCGTTCCGCTGGGGCCGGACGACGTGTGGGCCTCCGGAAGGGGCCGGTTCGCGCATTGGGACGGCACCTCCTGGACGGTGATCGACGGGCCGCTGAGCGGGAACCCGGACAGGCAGCTCCTCGGCTTCGCCGTAGACGGCGCGGGAACCGTGTGGGCGGCGATGCATCCGAGCACCGCGGCGGGGAACCTCTACCGCCGCACCGGCGGCACCTGGGAGTCCGTCGCCGTCCCGGCCGGAGTGACGCTGGGCGGCGTCGCCGTGACCGGTGCGTCCACGATGTGGGGCGTGGGACGCGCGAACGACGCACCGGTGGCGGTCAGCGACTTCTAGGAGATGCGGCGGCGCGTCCAGTAGAAGCAGAACCCCGTCAGCCCCAGGGTGAGGACGGCGAACAGCCCCGTCTCGGCCCACTGGAGCGGCCAGAAGCGATCGGCCGGGTGGTAGACCACGTACTGCTTGTAGCCCTGCTGCGCGAACGCGTCGAAGCATTCCTGCGCCGGTCCGGGGGGCGCGTCCGAGCCCGGCTCGGGTCCCGGCGGTGCGCACGGGCCCGCGCCGATGGAGGCGGGCAGCTTGTCGACCCTGCGGCCCGACGCGTCGACGGTGTGGTTCTCCAGCGTCCAGGTCCCGGCCCCCGCCTGGGTCCGCACGGTCAGGCTGTCGTTGTGCAGCATCAGCGAGTCCAGGTTGCCGGACGTGATCGCGACGGTGCCGCGCTCCGGCGGGATGAGGTGCGGGCGGACCCACAGCGGCACCGCGACCTGGACGGCGGCGAACACCGCGAGCGTGATCGCCATGGCCGGCAGGGTGCGGCGGACGAGCACCCCGACGGTGACGCCGAGCGCGAAAGCGAACGCCGCGTAGCCGACCGGGGCGATGCCGTGCGCGTCGAACAGCAGCGGCATGATCCGCGAGGAGCGGGGCGCCGCGGCCGCGGCGAGCGGGTCGGACCACCGGTCCACGGCGAAGACGGCGATCCCCGCGGCCGCCATGGAGGCCAGCCCGACGAGGCCGAGCTTGACGGCCAGCCAGCGGGTGCGCGTCACGCTCTGGTTCCAGGCGAGGCGGTGCGTTCCCGCCTCGATCTCCCGGGCGATCAGGGGCGCGCCCCAGAAGACGCCGACGAGGCCCGGAAGGCCGACCACGATGGCGAGCAGCGCGCCGTAGAGGGCCTGGTGCTCGATGACGAACTGCCGGGCGAACTCCTCGCACGCGTTCTCGGTGGCGCAGGACGCGGTCCCGGCGGCGTACTCGTCCGCGAGGCCCGGCCCGGTGATCAACAGGGCGGCGCCGAGCACGGCGAGGCCGGCGAACACGACCGCGCCCTGGAGGCGGAACTGCCGGAGCGTCAGCCAGATCATCGGATCGCCTCCAGGCTCGGACGGGACGGGGAGGGTGCCATGTAGGCCAGGACGAGGTCTTCCAGCCCGATCTGGCCGACCGTCCAGGCGGGGTCGTGGATCGGCCCGTCCGTCCGGACGATGAGGGTGCTCTGCCGGTCGGTGTGGCTCTCGGACACGACCTCCTGGCCGGCGGGCAGGGTCGCCGGGTCGCGGCGCGGCCCGGTCAGCCGGTGGTGGGCGGCGAGCAGGTCGTCGACGTCCCCGGCCACCCGGACGCGGGACTCGACGAGCACGACCAGGTAGTCGCACGTCCGCTCCAGGTCCATGACCAGGTGGGAGGAGAGCACGACGCTGAGCGAGTGCTCGACCGCGGCCTCCATCAGGCCCTGCAGGAACTCGCGGCGGGCCAGCGGGTCGAGCGCGGCGACCGGTTCGTCCAGCACCAGTAACCGGGGGCGTTTCGCGATGCCGAGCGTGAGGGCCAGCTGGGCGCGCTGCCCGCCGGACAGCTTCCCGGCCTTGCGCGCGGGGTCCAGGCCGAGCCGCTCGATGCGGTCCCGGGCGAGGGCGTCGTCCCAGCCCGGGTTGAGCCGTGCGCCGAGCTTCAGGTGCTCGGCGACGGTCAGCCCGGCGTAGGTGGGCGTGTCCTGGGCGACGTACCCGACCTTGGCGAGCTGCTCCGGCCCGCTCGCGGGGCGTCCGCCCAGGACCCGGATGCTGCCCGCGGTCGGCGTGAGCTGGCCGACCGCCAGGTTCAGCAGCGTCGTCTTCCCGGCGCCGTTCGGCCCGACCAGGCCGACGACCCGTCCCGCCGGGAGGTCGAGGGTGCAGTCGGAGAGCGCCCAGCGCTTCCCGTATCTCTTGCCCAGGCCCTCGGCCTGCAGCGCGGTCATGCTATGTCCTCCTGTGCGGCGGACCGAAAGGTCGTCATGAACAGCGCCTCGATGCTCTCGTCGTCCAGCCCGGCGAGCCGTGCCTTGGCCAGCCAGCGCTGCAGGTCCTTGCGGAGCGGGCCGTGCGCGGCGAGCGAGTCGCCGGCCAGCGTCCGCGTCACGAACGTCCCGACGCCCGGACGCGGCGCGACGAGGCCCTCGTGCTCCAGCTCCCGGTACGCCTTGAGCACGGTGTTCGGGTTGATCGCGAGCTGCGCCACCACGTCCTTGACGGTGGGGAGCTGGTCGCCCACCCGCAGCAGGCCGAGCCGCAGCGCGTGCTTCACCTGCCGGACGAGCTGCATGTAGGGCGACACCCCGGACCCGGAGTCCAGATGGAACTCGATCACCGGCACCTCCATTTAACTAGGATGCTAGTACTTTAGGCATCTGGTACTCCCCGATGTCAACCTGGAAACGGATTGGTGGGCGTTTTGTGCCTGGGGCGTAGTTCGGCGATGCTGGGGGCGTGTCAACGGAGACTCTTAGCGGCGCCGCCGAGTTGCGCGCCCAACTGCACGGGCTGCCGGGCGTGGACCGGGTCGGCGCCGAGGAACGGGCCGCGCGGCTGGCCACCCGGTCGATCAAGACGACGGCCAAGGCCGCGGCGATCGACCTGGCGATCTCGATGGTGGATCTGACCACCCTGGAGGGCGCCGACACCGCCGGGAAGGTGCGGGCGCTGTGCGCCAAGGCCGCGCATCCGGACCCGGCCGACGCGTCGGTGCCGCGGGTCGCGGCGGTGTGCGTCTACTCCGACCTGGTCGGCGTCGCCGTCCGGGCGCTGGAGGGGACGGGCATCGGCGTCGCGAGCGTGGCGACGTCCTTCCCCTCGGGCCGGGCGCCGCTGGAGGCGAAGCTGGCCGACACCCGCGCGGCGGTCGCCGCGGGCGCGGCGGAGATCGACATGGTGATCGACCGGGGCGCGTTCCTGTCCGGCGACTACGCCAAGGTCTTCGAGGAGATCGTCGCGGTCAAGGAGACCTGCGGCGACGCGCACCTGAAGGTGATCCTGGAGACCGGGGAACTCGCCACGCTCGACAACGTGCGGCGCGCCTCGTGGCTCGCGATGCGGGCCGGCGCGGACTTCATCAAGACCTCCACCGGGAAGGTGTCGCCCGCGGCGACCCTCCCGGTGACGCTGGTGATGCTGGAGGCGGTCCGCGACTTCCGGGCGGCCACGGGACGGCAGGTCGGCGTCAAGCCGGCGGGCGGGATCCGCACCACCAAGGACGCGATCAAGTACCTGGTGCTGGTGAACGAGACCGCCGGGCCGGACTGGCTGACGCCCGACTGGTTCCGGCTCGGGGCGTCCAGCGTGCTGAACGACCTGCTGATGCAGCGCCGCAAGCTGGCCACCGGGGTGTACTCCGGTCCCGACTACTTCACCCTGGACTGAGCGATGGCTTCCGAGAACATCTTCGAGTACGCGCCCGCGCCCGAGTCCCGCTCCGTCGTCGACATCCGCGGCTCCTACGGGCTGTTCGTCGACGGCGAGTTCACCGACGGGCACGGCGAGCCGTTCAAGACGATCAACCCCGCCGACGAGACCGTCCTCGCCGACGTCGCCTGCGCGGACGAGGCGGACGTCGACCGCGCCGTCAAGGCCGCCCGCCGCGCGTTCGACAAGGTGTGGGGGCCGATGCCGGGGCGCGAGCGCGCCAAGTACCTGTACCGGATCGCCCGGATCGTCCAGGAGCGCTCGCGGGAGCTGGCGGTGCTGGAGTCGATCGACAACGGCAAGCCGATCCGCGAGTCGCGGGACGTGGACGTGCCGCTGGTCGCCGCGCACTTCTTCTACTACGCCGGGTGGGCCGACAAGCTGCGGCACGCCGGGTTCGGGGACGACCCGAGGCCGCTGGGCGTGGCGGGCCAGGTGATCCCCTGGAACTTCCCGCTGCTGATGCTGGCCTGGAAGATCGCCCCCGCGCTGGCGTGCGGCAACACCGTCGTGCTCAAGCCCGCCGAGACGACCCCGCTGACGGCGCTGCTGTTCGCCGACATCTGCCGCCAGGCCGAGCTGCCGCCGGGCGTCGTCAACATCGTCACCGGCGCGGGGGAGACCGGCCGCGCGCTCGTCGCGCACGACGGGATCGACAAGGTCGCCTTCACCGGCTCGACCGAGGTCGGCCGGCAGATCGCCCGCGTCGTCGCCGGGACGCGGAAGAAGCTCACCCTGGAGCTCGGCGGCAAGGCCGCCAACATCGTGTTCGACGACGCCGCGCTCGACCAGGCCGTCGAGGGCATCGTGAACGGCATCTTCTTCAACCAGGGCCACGTGTGCTGCGCGGGATCGCGGCTGCTGGTCCAGGAGTCGGTCGCCGGGGAGCTGCTGGAGCGGCTGAAGGCCCGGATGGCGACGCTGCGGGTCGGGGACCCGCTCGACAAGAACACCGACGTCGGCGCGATCAACTCCGCCGCGCAGCTCGCCAAGATCCGGGAGCTGTCCGACGCGGGCGAGCGGGAGGGCGCCGCGCGCTGGTCGCCGCCCTGCGAACTGCCCGCCCAGGGGTTCTGGTTCGCGCCCACGATCTTCACCGACGTCGCGCAGTCGCACCGGATCGCGCGGGAGGAGATCTTCGGGCCCGTCCTCTCGGTGCTGACGTTCCGGACGCCGGAGGAGGCCGTGACCAAGGCCAACAACACGCCCTACGGCCTCTCCGCCGGGATCTGGACGGAGAAGGGCTCGCAGATCCTCTGGACGGCGCAGCGGCTCCGCGCCGGCGTGGTCTGGGCCAACACCTTCAACAAGTTCGATCCGGCCTCCCCGTTCGGCGGCTACAAGGAATCGGGGTTCGGCCGCGAGGGCGGACGCCACGGACTGGAGGGCTACCTCAGTGCCTGACAAGACAGGATCCGAGCGCCTCGCCGTGCGCAAGACCTACAAGCTGTTCATCGGCGGCGCGTTCCCCCGTTCCGAATCCGGCAGGTCGTACGTGGTCACCGATGCCAAGGACCGTTTCGTCGCCAACGCGTCCCGCGCGTCCCGCAAGGACGCCCGCGACGCGGTCTCCGCGGCCCGCAAGGCGTTCCCCGGCTGGTCCGGCCGGACCGCCTACAACCGCGGCCAGATCCTCTACCGCGTCGCCGAGATGCTCGAAGGGCGGCGCGACCAGTTCGCAGCCGAACTCCGGCAGACGGGCCTGAGCAAGTCGCAGGCCGCCGCCGAGGCGGACGCCGCCGTCGACCGGTGGGTCTGGTACGCGGGCTGGGCCGACAAGATCACCGCGGTCGCCGGCTCGGCGAACCCGGTGTCCGGCCCGTTCTTCAACTTCTCCACGCCCGAGCCGACCGGCGTCGTCGCCGTCGTAGCGCCCGACTCGCCGCTGCTCGGCCTCGTGTCGGTGGTGGCCCCGGTGATCGTTTCCGGGAACACCGCCGTCGTGGTCGCGTCCGAACCGGCGCCCCTCCCGGCGATCACGCTGGCCGAGGTGCTGGCCACGTCCGACCTGCCCGGCGGCGTGGTCAACATCCTGACCGGGCACCGCGCCGAACTCGCGCCGTGGCTCGCCGACCACATGGACGTCAACGCCGTCGACCTCACCGGGGCGGCGCCCGGGGACGTCCCGGACCTGGAGGAGCGCGCCGCGGGGAACCTCAAGCGCGTCCTGCGCCCGGACGGCGCCGCCTGGACCGCGGAGCCGGGAACCGCCCGGCTGACCGCGTTCCTGGAGACCAAGACCGTCTGGCATCCCGTGGGCGTCTGATCTCGGATGACGCTGCGTGTGTAGAGGGTCGCTTTCGGTGGAATAGACCTCCCCTCGGCTGATCATCACTGGGGGGAGATCAGTGCCTACCAAGACCGCGAAGACCGCGTCTGCGAAAAAGTCCACCACGGCGAGGAAACCGGCGGCGAAGAGCACGTCGGCGGCCAGGTCGAACTCGAAGACTACGGCGAGCTCGAAGACCTCGGCGAGCCGTTCGACGGCCGCGAAGAACGGCACGGCGAAGAAGCCGGCCGCGTCCGGCCGGTCATCGGCTTCGGCGTCGGCGGCCGCGACCCGGGTCACGAAGGCGGCGAGCGAGGCCAAGACGGCCGCGACGCAGATGAAGTCGCTGGCGACCAAGGCGTCCTCGTCCGCCAAGGCCATGACGGCGATGACGAAGGCGATGACCAGCGCGACCAAGGCGATGGCCGACGCCGCGAAGGCGATGGACGCGGCCGCGAAGGCCATCACCACGACGGCCAGGCCGGCGAACTCGAAGAGCACGGCCACGAGGAGCACGAGCACGAGGAGCACGGCCACCAAGAGCACGGGCACGAGGAGCACGGGCACGAGGAGCACGGCCGCGAAGAGCACCGGTACGAAGAGCACGGCGACGAAGAGCACGGGCACCAAGGGCACCGGCACCAAGACCGCCGCGAAGAAGAGCACCGCGAAGACCACGGCGTCGAAATCGGGCACGACCCGCCGGACGTCCGCCGCGAGCGGCGGGTCCAGGTCGGCGGCCTCGGCCCGGACCGGCGCGTCGAAGTCGTCCGCGGCGACCGGGTCGAAGTCGTCCGGCACCGCTCGGAAGCCCGCCGCGTCCGGGGCGAAGCCGGCGGCGTCCTCGCTCGTGGAGCCGAAGACCGGCCCGCTCCAGCACTCGACGCGGACCACCGGCGGGTTCCTCAGCGGGCTCACCGGAACCGGCGACCGTGGCCGCTGACGGGCCGCCGGACGAGCGGGACGTCCTGGCGCGCATCGACGAGTACGTCGGCGAGGAGCAGCGGCTCCGCGAGCGCTACCGGCGCGACGAGCTGGGACGCGAGGAGGAGCACCGGCGGCTGGAGGCGCTCGAGGTCGCGCTGGACCAGTGCTGGGACCTGCTGCGCCGCCGCCGGGCCCGGCTGGAGGCCGGCGGCGACCCCGGCGGCGAGCGGGTCCGGCCGCCGGACGAGGTCGAAGGCTACCTGCAGTGACCCCGGCGAGGCGGCGGCGCGGGCCGCTGCGGTTCGGCGTGTCCCTCGCCCCGGACATGGCCGCGCCGCTGATCCGCACCGCGCAGGACGCCGACCGGTTCGGCCTCGACCTCCTCGGCGTCCGCGACCAGCCGTACCGCCGCGACACCGCGGACGCGCCGGCGCTGATGGCGGCGGTGCTGGCCGGCACGTCCCGCATCCGGGTGCTGCCCGCGGTGGCGTGCCTGCCGCTGCGCCCGCCCGCCATGCTGGCCAAGGCCATCGCGACGATGGACCGGCTCAGCGGCGGCCGCGTCGAACTCGGCCTCGGCGCGGGCACGGCCTGGGAGGGCGTCGAGGCGTACGGGGGCGGGCGGCTCGGCGCCGCCGCGGCCCGTCGCGCGCTCGAAGAGGCTGTGCAGGTCATCCGGCTGCACTGGAGCGACCAGAACGGGCTGCGCCTCCACGGCGACCACTACCGCTTCACGGCCGTGCAGGGCGGCCCAGCGCCGGCGCACCAGATCGGCATCTGGCTCGGCGTCACGGGCCCGCGCGGCATCGACCTCGCGGGGCGCGTCGCCGACGGCTGGCTCGCGCCGTCGTCGCTCGTCCCGCCGAAACGGCTCGCCGACGGGCAGCTGCGCCTCGACGCCGCCGCGGCCGCCGCGGGCCGCGACCCCGCCGACGTCCGCCGCGGCTACGTCCTGGAAGGCGCGATCGACGGACAGGGCAGCCGCGGCTTCCTGCACGGCCCGTCCCGCCAGTGGATCTACGAACTCACCGAACTGGCCGTCGGCCACGGCGTCGACACGTTCCTGTACGCCGGGGCTCCAGAGCAGCTCGCGGAGTTCGCCCTGGAGATCGTCCCGGCCGTCCGGGAACAGGTCGCCAAAGAGCGCTCCGGAGCTGTGTCCGCCCAAGGGGCCGCCCCTGGAACCCCCGGCTGAGCGTCACATGCGTTCGGGGGTGGGGACGCCCAGGAGGGACAGGCCGGTCACCAGCGTGCGGAGGGTCGCGGCGCACAGGGCCAGGCGGGAGGCCCTGGTCTCGTCGTCCGGGGCCTTCAGGACGGGGCAGTTCTCGTAGAAGGTCGTGTAGGCGTCCGCGACCGCGTAGATGTAGCCGGCCAGGCGGTGCGGCTCGGCGGTGTCGCCCGCCTGCTTGAGGACGGCGCCGAAGCCGAGCAGTTCCAGCGCCAGCGCCCGCTCGGCGGGGTGGCCGACGACGATCGGGCCCGTGGCGTCCTCCGGCGCGAGCCCGCCCTTGCGGAAGATCGACCGGATCCGCGCCGCCGCGTACTGCAGGTACGGGCCGGTCTTGCCGTTGAACGAGATCATCCGGTCGAAGTCGAAGATGTACTCGCTGTCGCGGGCGACCGACAGGTCGGCGTACTTCACCGCGCCCATGGCGACGTCCCGGACGATCGCCTCCCGGGTGGCGTCGTCGAACGGCTCGTCGTGCTGGATCCCGTCGAACACGGCGCCGGCCCGCTCGACCGCCTCGTCCAGCAGTTCGGAGAGCTTGACGGTGCCGCCCGCGCGGGTCCGCAGGATCTTGCCGTCGGTGCCGAGGACGTTGCCGATCTGGGCGTGCTCCGCCTTGACCTCGTCGTCCAGCCAGCCGGCCATCCGCGACACGGCGAACACCATCTGGAAGTGCAGCGACTGCGGCGCGCCCACCACGTAGATCATGCGGTCCACGTGCTCGGTGTCGACCCGGTACCGGATCGTCGCGAGGTCGGTGGTGGAGTAGTTGTAGCCGCCGTCGCTCTTGCGGATGATCACGGGCAGCGGCTCGCCCTCGCGGCCGGTGAAGCCGGGCGGGAACGCGCACAGCGCCCCGTCGCTGATCACCGCGATGCCCTTCTCCTCCAGCTCCCGGGCGGTTGGGGCGAGCAGGTCGTTGTAGAAGCTCTCGCCCTTGATGTCGTCGTCGGTGAGCGTGACGCCGAGCCGCCCGTAGACGTCGTTGAAGTACCGCTTGGACACGTCCACGAGGACCTGCCACAGCCGCAGCGTCTCCGGGTCGCCCGCCTGGAGCTTGACGACCCGCGTGCGGGACCGGTCGGCGAACCCGGGGTCGCCGTCGAACTTCTCCCGCGCGGCCTGGTAGAACGCGGTCAGGTCGCTGACGGACGAGTCGCCCCGCGCGGCGGCCTCCTCGCCGAGGTCGAGCAGGTGCTCGATCAGCATGCCGAACGGGGTGCCCCAGTCGCCGACGTGGTTGTCGCGGACGACGTCGTGGCCGAGGAAGTCCAGGATCCGCGCGATGGCGTCCCCGACGATCGTGGTCCGCAGGTGCCCGACGTGCATCTCCTTCGCCACGTTCGGGGAGGAGTACTCGACGACGACCTTCTGCGGCTTCTCCGCGGCGGGGACGGCGAGCCGCTCGTCCTCCAGCGTCCGCTGCGCCTCGCCGGCGATCCACGCGTCGCTCAGCGTCAGGTTGATGAAGCCCGGCCCGCTGACCTGGACGTCCGCCACGACACCGGCGGTGTCGAGGTTCGCGACGATCTCCTGGGCCACGTCTCGCGGCTTGCGGCCCAGCTTCTTGGCCAGCGGCAGCGCCACGTTGGCCTGAAGGTCGGCGAACTGCGACGGCCGGATGACCGGGTCGGTGTCCGCGTACGACGGTCCGAAGGCGGCGCTGAGCGCGGCCTGGACCCGGGCGGCGAGTACGAGTTGCGGATCGGACATGTGCCAAGGTTATCGGCGCCCGGCCGCCGCCCGGACCCGGTTTTCCGCCCCGCGGGCTACGGCGCGGCGGGCGGCTCCTTGCGGTCGGGCACGGTGTCGGCGGCGGGGCGCGCCTCCGGCAGGCGCGGGACGTCCTCGGGGGTCCGGTCCGGCGGCCGGTCGGCGCCGTCCCGGTCGCCGTGCGTCCAGCGCCCGAACCGCGACGTGCGGGTCAGCGCGACCTGCTCGCGGATCCGCTCCACGATCCGCCCGGCGGCGAGCCGGTGCGCGAGGTCGCACGCCGACGTGATGGCCCGGGCCCGGGACGCGCCGTGCGCGATGACGACCGTCCCGTTCAAGCCGAGCAGGACGCCGCCGCCGTAGGTGTCGGGGTCGAGGCGGTCGCGGAGGTCCTGGAAGCGGCGGCGCTGCAGGAGGGCGCCCATCCGCGCGGCCGGGGTGGACGTCATCGCGTCGCGGACCTCCGCGAACGCCGTCCGGATCGTGCCCTCCATGGTCTTGAGCGCGACGTTGCCGGTGAACCCGTCGGTGACGACGACGTCGACCTTGCCCGTCAGGAGGTCGTGGCCCTCGACGTTGCCCGTGAACTCCATGCCGTGGCTGCCGGTGGTGAGCAGCTCGTGCGCGCGCCTGGTCGTCTTGTTGCCCTTGGCCGGTTCGGTGCCGATCGTCAGGAGCCCGACGGTCGGGCGTTCGAGCCCCAGCAGGATCTGCGCGTAGGCGGTGCCGAGCGCGGCGAACTGGACGAGGCCCTCCGGCTTGACGTCCGTGGTGGCGCCCGCGTCCAGCATGATCGTGGGACGCGGCCGCGTCGGCAGCGTCACCGCGATCGCCGGGCGCAGCACGCCCTGCTGCCCCTTCAGCCGCAGCCGCGACGTCGCCACGACTCCGGCGGTGCTGCCCGCCGACACCAGCGCCGACGCCCGGCCCTGCTTGATCAGATGGCAGGCGATCGCGATGGACGAGCGGGGCTTGCGCCAGCTCGCCAGCGCGCCCTCGCCCATGTCGAGGGCCTCGTCGGCGTGCACGATCGGGATCTTGCCGACCATGCCGTACAGGTCCAGCTCGCGCCGGATCCGCCACGCCTGCCCGACGAGCACGAGGCGGACGTCGTGGTCGCGGACCGCGGCCACCGCACCGGCGACGATCTCCTCCGGGGCGTGGTCGCCGCCCATGGTGTCCACCGCGATGGGCAGCGGGCGGGGCGCCGTCCCGCGGCGAGGCGTCGCGGGGCGCGGCGGCTCGCCATCGCCGGTCATGGCCGCTCCAGAAGGGTGGAAGAACGCGGTGCGCCGCAAGAACGCAGCTCATCGCATCGTAGGACGTTCTTTCACCCGTCTTGACGGCACCCGGCCGGAGTGGTGATCGTCACCCTCCGGGCTAGCCCTCCTCACCGTGGCAGTCGGCGCCCAGGCACGGCGCGTTCTCCACCACGGGCTTCCCGGCGACGAGGATCGTGTAGTGGCTCTCGGCCGTCTCCCGGTCGCCGCTGCCGAAGACCGCGACCGGCTTCTTGTCCGAGGTCGTCCCGGCGCAGGACACCCGCAGCTTGTCCTGCGTGGCACCGGGCAGGTCCGCGCACTTCAGCGGCTCGGCGAGCTTGACGCCGTGCTCGTGCAGCTCGGCGGCGGCCGTCACCGGCAGCGCCTTCCGCATCGCCGCCTGGGTCTGGTAGGTCAGCTCCTCGCCGCGGAACACCAGGTACGCGACGGCGCCGCCCACCAGTGCCAGCACCAGGAGCGCGGCGGCGGCCGCCAGGATCAGGATCTTCTTACGGCCGAGTTGCTGGACCGTTTGAGTCATCTCCACACAGGTGTAGTCACCGACAGTAGGAGAGCGTATGCACCAGGTGATTGATCTTTTCGTTTCGTATGCGGATTCGTTGCCGGTCCGCGAGTCACACGCCCTCGTGCTCCGCGACCTCGGCGCCGCACACGCCGGCGACCGCGTCGGCGAGCACGCCGGGGCGGTCGAGCGGCACCATGTGGAGGGCGTCCGGGAGCACGACCTGCCGCCCGAGCGGGCTCATCTCGGCGAGCCGCGCGTGCCCGCGCGCCCACTCCCGCTTCCTGCCGGGCCCGGCCACGTCGCCCAGCGCCGTCACGACCACGAGCGGGACGGGCGGGAACGGCCGCCGCTCGCGCAGCCGCGCCAGGTCGGCGGCCGCCTCCCGGTACGCCAGTTCCTCCGCGAGCACGGTCCCGATGACCGTCCCGCGCCCGTAGACAGAGCGGATGACGTCCCCGGGGACGGCGTCCTCGCGGCGGCTCGTCCCGCGGAGGGCCAGCCGCCGCCCGGACGGCCCGGCGGCCCGCGCGAGCCGGGTCGCGCCGAGCAGCACACCGGCCGCCGTGGCCAGCGGGGTCAGCACCGCCGCCGGGCGGACGGCCGCACGCGCCTCGGGCTCGTGGCTCGGGTCGACGAGCACCGTCCCCCGCACGAGCTCGGGCCGCAGCCTGGCCAGTGCCTCGGCGTGGAACGCGGCCATCGAGTGCGCGAGGACGACCACCGGCCGCCCGGCGCGCTCGGCCAGCGCCGCCAGGATCGCGGCGTCGCGGCGCAGCGTGGGCCGGGCGACCCCGGCGGGGCTGAGGCCGAGCCCGGGGCGGTCGAACACCGTCACCCGGTACCGCTCCCGGAGGAGGGCGGCGGTCGGGTCCCAGTCGAACCAGGCGCCGCCGAGGCCGGAGGCCAGCAGCAGCGGGATCCCGTCCACCGGCCCGGACTCGACGGCGTGCACCTGCTCGCGCCCCACGTTCACGATCTCGCCCATCGCGCCCCCTCGGCCGCCCGGTCCCGTCCCGCCGCGCCCAGTATTTCCGAACGCCGCGGCCGCGGCAGACCCGGCGGCGCGCCCGCGAAACCCCTGGCAGCGTCCGCGCCGGTGACCGCTGCGGAACCTTGCCCTTCGCCGAACGAAGATGTTGACGTGCCGTAGTCGTTGTACAAGCGGCGAAAAGTCAACGATGATGTCCAGGCGATTTGTCTGGATCGTCCTTGACCAGCTTTTTTCCGACCGGCTAGGGGGTATCAATTCGGCAGGAACCCGTCCTAAACGGTTGAATGGGGGTGTCCCACGAACTTCTGATCACCGTCCGTGACGACGCACCCGGGGGGTGCGCTTCCCCGCTGACAGCAAGGAGTACCAACACGTGACACTGGTGAACGACGCGGCGCCGGCAGTGCGGTCCACTGGTCGCAAGTTCCGCGCCTTCACGGCGAAGCACCTCGACGAGCTGACCGCTCGTGCGGGGCTGTCGTCCGCGCAGCGCCTCGCGACCCGGGCGGTGGCCACGGTCCTGCCGTTCCGGACGAACGCGTACGTCATTGAGGAGCTCATCGACTGGTCGGCAGCGCCCGACGACCCGATCTACCGGCTGGTGTTCCCGCAGGAGGACATGCTCCCGCCCGAGGACGTCGCGCACCTGTCCGACCTCCTGCGCCGCGAGGCGCCCAAGGCCGAGGTCGAGGCCGCCGCCCACCGCGTGCGGATGAAGCTGAACCCGCACCCCGCCGGGCAGATGGAGCTCAACATCCCGAGCTTCGGCGACGGCAAGATCCCCGGGATGCAGCACAAGTACGACGAGACCGTCCTGTACTTCCCGAAGCAGGGGCAGACCTGCCACGCGTACTGCACGTACTGCTTCCGCTGGGCCCAGTTCGTCGGCGAGGCCGACCTCAAGATGGCGGGCGACGACGTCACCGCCCTGCGCGACTACATCGTCTCGCACCCCGAGGTGACCAGCGTGCTGTTCACCGGCGGGGACGCCATGATCATGGGCGAGACCGTGCTGCGCCGCTACGTCGAGCCGCTGCTCGAACTCGACCAGCTCGAGTCGATCCGCATCGGCACCAAGTCCCTCGCCTACTGGCCGCAGAAGTTCGTCACCGACCCGGACGCCGACGACATGCTCCGCCTGTTCGAGCAGGTCGTGGCGTCGGGCAAGAACCTCGCGTTCATGGCGCACTTCTCCCACCCGCGCGAGCTGGAACCGCTCATGGTCGCCGAGGCGTGCCGCCGCATCCGCGACACCGGCGCGATCATCCGCACCCAGGCGCCGCTGATCCGCACGATCAACGACAACGCGGCCGACTGGGAGAGCATGTGGCGCACCCAGACCCGGATGGGCCTGGTCCCGTACTACATGTTCGTCGAGCGCGACACGGGCCCGCAGGACTACTTCGCCGTCCCGCTCGCCGAGGCGTACGACATCTTCCGGGACGCCTACAAGAACGTCTCCGGCCTCGCCCGCACCGTCCGCGGACCCTCCATGTCCGCCACCCCGGGCAAGGTCTGCGTGGACGGCGTCGTGGACCTGGCCGGTGAGAAGGCGTTCGCGCTGCACCTCATCCAGTGCCGCGACGCCGACCTGGTGGGCAAGCCCTTCTACGCGCAGTACGACCCCAACGCGGTCTGGCTGGACGACCTGAAGCCGGCCTTCACCGACCGCTTCCCCTGGCAGAAGTAGGACGGCCCGCCGCACGGCGGGCCGTTTCACGAGACGCGGAGCGGATCGGGAAACGGCTCGTCGTGCGGAGCGGGGGTTCCAGGGGGTCGCCCCTTGGGCGACAAAGCGGGCCGTTTCACGAGACGCGGAGCGGATCGGGAAACGGTTCGTCGTGCGGGGCGGGGGTTCCAGGGGCTCGCCCCCCTGGGGCGATACTCCCGGGGGTCTGGCCGTATTCCTTGGTGAAGGCCGTGATGAAGGCCGAGGCGCTGGCGTAGCCGACCTGGTGGGCGACCTTGGTGACCGGGTGGGAGTCCAGGAGGACGCGGGCGGCGCGCAGGCGGAGGCGGGTCCGCCACTGGGTGTAGGGCATGCCGAACTCGCGGACGAAGTCGCGCTGCAGCGTCTTGGTGCTCACCCGCAGCCGCTCGGCCCACTCGTCGAGGCGGGTCGGGTCGGCGGGGTCGTGGGAGAGGGCGCGGGCGACGGACAGCGCCAGGCCCGTCCCGTGGACGTGCGCCGGGGGCGCGGGAGCGGACGATGCCCCGAGGCCGCTCAGGATGCGGCGGCGGGCGGCGAGCGCGGTCGCCTCGTCGCAGCCGCGGCGGGCGATCGTCTCGATCAGCCGCGCGGCTTCGGCGTCGATCGTCGCGGGGCCTGCGCGGAGGCCGTTCAGGGCGGCCGGCGCCTCGCGCAGGCAGATGCGGTAGACGGTCTGCCGGTCGCCCGCGCGCACATCGTGGCTGACGGCGCGCCTCACCCAGAACGCCTCGCCCGGTCCGAGGAACGTGGTGGCCGACCCGTACAGCGTCGCGAGGATGCCGTCCGGTGACCAGTAGAGCTGGTGCAGGAAGTCCTCGCGGTTCTCGCCGAACGCCAGGCCGCCCGACGAGCGGTACTTGAGCACGAGGATCCCGTCGGGTGCGCCGAGGCCGTAGCCGTACTCCTCGCACGACTCGGGATCGTCCCAGAGGTGTCGTGTGACCAGCACAGGATGTCCTCTCAGCGATATGGGCGCGATTTAAGTAAGGCTAACCTAACCAGGCGTCGGCCCATGTCAGCGGGGTGCCGGCCCCCGAGCGTCCCTGCAACACCCTGAAGGAAACACGACCATGCACTCTCGCAAGCCCTGGAGACTCGCCGGCGCGGTGGCCGCCGCGCTCGTCCTCGCCACCGCCTGCGGATCCGGCTCGGACTCCGCGTCCGGCGGCTCCGCCGAGACGCGGGTCTTCGAGGCCGACAACGGCAAGGTCACGATCCCCGTCGAGCCGCAGCGGGTCGTCGCCACCGGATACGCCGTGCCGGTCCTCATCGAGGCCAAGGCGAAGCTGGTCGGGATCTCGTCCTGGAAGCGCGGCCTGCCGCTGATGAGCGAGGACGACCGCAAGACGTACGACGGCCTCACCAAGGTCGCGGGGGAGCGGGCCGCCGACACCAACTACGAGGCCGTCGCCAAGGCCGACCCGGACCTCATCGTCATCGGCGTCCCGAAGCCCGCCCTCGCCGACCTTGACCTGAAGCGCCTCGAATCGATCGCCCCGGTCGCGGTCATCGGGCCGACGCTGCCGTCGGCGTGGCGCGAGCTCTCGCAGCGGCAGGCCGACGCCGCCGGCCAGAGCGGCGAGCTCGCGACGGCGAAGGCCGCGTACGAGAAGAAGGCCGCGGACCTCAAGGCCAAGTACCAGGACGCTCTGGCGGGCGTGAAGTTCGGGCACGTCGGCGCCTACGGCGACATCTCCGCCGGGACGTTCATGCGCGAGTTCGCGGGCTCGTGGGGGACCAACATCGCCCAGGACATGGGCGTCACCTACTACGGCGAGGTCAAGGAGAAGGGCGGCGGCGCCGAGGACGTCAGCGAGTACCCCTCCATCGAGGAACTGCCCAAGAGCCTCGGGGACGCCGACGCCATCACCTACACGGTCGAGGCCGACGGCAAGCCCGCCGCGGAGGTGAAGTACGTGCTCGACTCCAAGCTGTGGAAGAACCTGCCGGCCGTCAAGGACGGCAAGGCCATCCCCCTCCGCTACACCGAGGCGGCGACCTACGAGTCGGCGATGCGGACGCTGGACGAGGTCGACAAGGCGCTCGCGCCGCTGCTCGGGCAGTGAGCGGGGCACCGGTGAGCATCGACCGGCGGGATCCGCGCGGCCGGGTCCTGGAGCACCACCGGACGGGCGCGGGCGTCCGCCGCATCGGGTACCCGATCGGCATCCGCACCGTCCGGGTGGTGCGCCGCGAGCAGCTCACGCGCAACATCCTGCGGCTGACGGCCGGCGGGCCGGAGCTGGACGGCTTCCACACCTACCAGGCCGACGACCACGTGAAGATCGTCTTCCCGGACGCGGACGGCGCCCGCCGCCTCCCGGTCGTCAACGCCGACCTCGAACTCGACTGGCCGAGGCCGCTGCCGCCCGCCCGCAAGTACACGATCCGCCGCTTCGACGCCGAGGCCCGCGAACTCGACCTCGACTTCGTCCTGCACCCGGGCGGGCTCGCCTCGGACTGGGCGGCGGCCGCCCGGCCGGGGGACGAGGTCGCGGTCGCCGGGCCGCCGGGCGCCAAGGCGTTCCCGCACAACTACGACCACTACCTGTTCGCGGTCGACGCCACCGCGCTGCCCGCCGCGGCGCGGTGGCTGGAGGAGTCCCCGCAGGACGTGTCCGCCCGGCTGGTCATCGAGACCGGGGACGCCGCCGACCACGCCTACCCGCTCGCGGCCCGCGACGGGGTGGAGGTCACCTGGCTCGTCCGGGACGGCGAGCGGTCCCCGCTGGCGGACGCCGTCCGGGCGCTCGATCCGCCCGCGGGCCGCACGTTCCTGTTCGCCGCCGGGGAGGCGGGGGCGATCAAGCCGCTGCGCGCCTGGGCCCGCGAGCTCAAGGGCGAGGGGCGGCTGGACGCGCTGTTCACCGGCTACTGGAAGCGCGGAGTGGCGGGGCTTGAGGACGACTGATCCGGCGCCCGGAGCGGCGGGGCCCGGCCTGGTGGAGGCGGGCTCCGCTCCTTCCGCGTCCCCCCGGCCCGGCCTGGACCGGCGGGTCGTGCTCCTGGCGGGCGCCGTCCTGCTCCTGGCGGTCTGCGCGGGCGCGAGCCTGGCCGTCGGGGCGGGCCGCACGCCGCCGCAGGAGGTGTGGCGGGCGCTGACCGGCTACGCGGCGACGAACGAGCACGTGATCGTCCGCGACATCCGGGTGCCGCGGACGATCCTCGCCATCTGCGTGGGCGCGGCCCTCGGCACCGCGGGCACGCTCATCCAGACGCTGACCCGCAACCCCCTGGCCGAGCCCGGCATCCTCGGCGTGACCTCCGGCGCCGGGTTCGCGATCACCGTCGGCACGGTACTCGGGATCGCCGGGTCGCAGACCGCCCAGCTCGGGCTCGCGCTGGTCGGCGCGGTGATCGCCTCGCTGGTGGTCTACGGCGTCGGCCGGACCGTTCCGCTGCGGCTCGTCCTCGCCGGCGTCGCCTTCACGTTCGTGCTGTCGGGGATGTCGCTCGCGCTGCGGCTGCTGTACCCGGACGTCCTGGACCGGTTCCGGTTCTGGTCGGTCGGGTCGCTCGCCGGGCGGGAGCAGACGCCGTTCGAGGTGCCGCTGCTCGCGATCGTCCTCGCCCTCGCCGGCGCGCTGCTGGCGACCCGCCCCCTGTCGGGGATCGCGCTCGGCGAGGACGTCGCGCACGCGCTCGGCGCCCGCGTCGCCCGCACGAGGGTGGCGGTGCTGGCGCTCGTCACCGTCCTGGCCGGCGCCGCGACCGCCGTCGCGGGGCCGATCGCGTTCGTCGGGCTGATCGTCCCGCACCTGGCGCGGCACGCCGCCCGCGGGTCGATCCCGTGGCTGATGGGCTACACGATGCTGCTCGGCCCCATCCTGATGCTCGTCTCCGACATCGGGGCGCGGGTGCTGCTGCCGACCGGCGAGGTGCCCGTGGCCGTCGTCACCGCGTTTCTCGGCGGCCCCGCGCTGATCTGGGTCGTCCGGCGGTACGGGGCGGTGGAGCTGTGAGCACCCTGGTACTGCGCGCGGGACGGCTGTCCGCGCTGGTCGAGCGGCGGACGGCCGTTGCGTCGCTCGCGCTGGTCGCCGCCGCGCTGCTGCTCGGCTTCGCCGCGCTCTGCCGCGGCGACTCGTGGGACCCGCCCGGCGAGGTCCTGGCGGCGCTCGCCGGGCAGGGGGACGCGGCGCTGATCGTCCAGGAGTGGCGGCTGCCCCGGGTGACCGCGGCGCTGGTCTTCGGCGCGGCCCTCGGCGCCGCCGGCGCGGTCTTCCAGAACGTGACCCGCAACGCGCTCGGCAGCCCCGACGTGATCGGCCTGGACGCCGGCGCCTACACCGGAGTGCTGATCGCGATCACCGTGTTCGGCGGGATGGCGGCCGGGCTCGCCGCGGGTTCGCTCACCGGCGGGCTCGCCGCGGCCGCCGTCGTCTACGCGCTGTCGCTGCGGTCCGGGCTCAGCGGCCTGCGCCTCATCGTGATCGGGATCGCGGTGAACGCGATGATGACCGCGGTCAACAACTGGATCGTGCTGCGCGCCCAGCTGGACGTGGCGATCGCCGCCACCGGATGGAGCGCGGGCTCCCTGAACGGCCTGGACTGGGCCGAGGTCCGCGTGCCGTTCCTCATCATCGCCGCGCTGGGGCTGCTGCTCGCCGCGCTGTCCCGCACCATGGGCCAGGCCGCGCTCGGCGACGAGGTGGCCGCGACGTCCGGGGTGGCGCTGAACCGGTACCGGCTGCTGGTCATCATCACGGGCGTCGGCCTCACCGCCACCGTCACGTCCGCGACCGGGCCGATCGTGTTCGTCGCGCTCGCCGCGCCGCAGATCGGCCGGCGTCTCGCCGGTGCCGCCGGGACGCCGGCGCTGCCCGCCGCGCTGACCGGGGCGCTGCTCCTGCTGGCCGCCGACCTCGCCGCCCAGACGGTGCTCGCCCCCGTCCAGCTGCCCGTCGGGGTGGTCACGACGGTGATCGGCGGCGCCTACCTCACCTGGCTGCTGATCATGGAGATGAGGAAGCCGTGAACGGACGCCTCACCGCCGACGACGTCACCCTCGCCTACGGCGACCGGGTGGTGTCGGCGGACCTGACCGTCGACGTCCCCGACCGGGCGTTCACCGCCGTCGTCGGCGCCAACGCCTGCGGCAAGTCGACGCTGCTGCGCTCCTTCGCCCGGCTGCTGGCGCCCGCGGCCGGGCGGGTGCGCTTCGACGGCCGCGACGTCCGCGACTACCGGCCGAAGGCCATCGCCCGCGAGATCGGGTTCCTGCCGCAGGGGCTCGTCGCGCCGGAGAACATCGCGGTGCGGCAGCTCGTCGCCCGCGGCCGCTACCCGCACCAGACGCTGCTGTCCACCTGGTCGCGGGAGGACGAGCGCGCGGTGGCGGCGGCGATGAAGGCGGCCGGCGTCACCGAGCTGGCCGAGCGGACGGTGGAGAGCCTGTCCGGCGGGCAGCGGCAGCGCGTCTGGGTCGCGATGGTCCTCGCGCAGGAGACGTCCTACCTGCTGCTGGACGAGCCCACCACCTTCCTCGACATCACCCACCAGTACCAGCTGCTCACCCTGCTGGCCCGGCTCCGCGACGAAGGCCGGACGATCATCGCCGTCCTGCACGACATCAACCAGGCGTGCCGCTTCGCCGACCACCTCATCGCGATGCGCGACGGCCGCGTCGTCGCCGCCGGCGCCCCCGCCGACATCGTCGACACCGCCCTCATCAAGGAGGTGTTCGACCTGTCGTGCGTAATAGTCCCCGACCCGGTGACCGGCACCCCGATGATCGTCCCGAATGCCGGCACAGACTGACCCGCCGCACGGGGCGCCGTTTCACGAGACGCGCCAGCGGATCGGGAAACGGTGCCCCGTGCGGACCGGGGGTTCCAGGGGGTCGCCCCCCTGGGCCGGCACTAGTAAACCGGGATGATCGTGGCGCGGGCCAGGGTGTGGCCGGTGATGTTGAAGCCGACGACGGCGGGCATCGTGTCGGAGTCGAGGCCGAGTGACTCGACGTCCAGGGCGTGGACGGTGAACACGTAGCGGTGCGGGTCGCCGGGCGGCGGCGCGGCGCCGCCGTACGCCTTGATCCCGAAGTCGCTGCGGGCGTGGATGCCGACCTTGGAGTCCTCGGAGCCGGCGCCGGTGGGCAGCTCGGTCACGTTCGCGGGGATGTCGAACAGGATCCAGTGCCAGAAGCCGCTGCCGGTCGGCGCGTCCGGGTCGAAGCACGTCACCGCGAAGCTCTTGGTCTCGGGCGGGAACCCCGACCAGCGCAGGTGCGGGGAGTCGTTGTCGCCGCTGAACCCCCAGTCGTCGAAGACCTGGCCGTTCGGGAGACGCTCGCCTTCGGTGACGTCGTCGCTGGTGACCGTGAACGACGGGACCTCGGGCAGGTACTCGTGCGGAAGCGGCGGCTTGCCGGCCATGGTGACCTCCTAGTCGGGACGTTTCTGCAGGGATCTTCCTACCCTCCATCCCTATCAGGAGGCGTCAGGTCTTGACGGCGCCCATCGTGAAGCCGGTGACGAAGCGGTCGAGGAACAGGTTGAACAGGAACGCGATCGGTACCGCCGTGATCACCGCGGACGCCTGCAGGGACTGCCAGAAGAACACGTCCCCGCGGATCAGCTGTGTCGGCACGCCGGTGCTGATCACCATCTCGGGGCTGGACGACACGAACGCCAGCGCGTACACGAACTCGCTGGACGTGAGCGTGAAGCTGAACACCACGACCGCGACGATCCCCGGGAACACCAGCGGCATCACCGCCCGCAGGAACGCGCCCAGGCGGCTGTAGCCGTCCACCATGGCCTGTTCCTCGACGTCCTTCGGGACGGCCTTGAGGAAGCCGATCAGCAGCCACACCGACACCGGGACCGTGATCGTCGGATACACGACGATCATCGACCAGAGCGTGTTCTCCAGGTGCAGCGCGACCACGACGCGCGTCAGCGACAGGAACAGCAGCGACGGCGGCACCAGGTACACCATGAAGATCGCGATGCCCATCGGCGTGCCCCACGGCCGGTCGAGGCGCGCGAGGGAGTACGCGGCGGGCAGCGCCAGCGCCAGCGTGACCGCCACCACGGCGGCCCCGACGATCAGCGTGTTGACCACGAACGTCAGGAACGGCGTGTCGGTGAACAGGAACGTCACGTGGTCGGGCGTCGCGGGCATGTTGAAGAAGAACGGGTTGCTCACCGGGTTGTACAGGTCCTGGTTCTGCTTGAACGCGCTGATCACGCTCCACAGGAACGGCAGCGCGCACAGCAGCGCCGCGGTGACCGCCGCCCCGTACACCCCGCACCGGGCCGCGACGTGCCGGCGCCCGTACCGCCGCCGCAGCCGCTCCATCTCGTCCGCGGGCACCTTCCCGACGGGCTTCTCGGCGGGCGCGGTCGTGGTCATCGGGCCTCCAGCCGTCGGACGGCGCGCAGGATCGCGACCGCGGCCGCGAGCAGCAGCGGGAACAGGAACAGCGCGATCGCCGCGCCCTGGCCGACGTCGCCGCCCTCGATGCCGCGGAAGTACGCCCACGACGCCAGCACGTCCGTCGAGTGCGTCGGGCCGCCCCGCGTCAGCACGTACGGGACGGTCATGTCGGTGAACGTCAGGATCGCGCCGAACAGCGCCGCCACCGCGATCACCGGCATGGTCAGCGGGATCGTCACCTCGAACATCCGCCGCCAGAACCCGGCCCCGTCGATCCGCGCGGCCTCGTCGAGGTCTTTGGGGATGGCGATCAGCCCGGCCATCACGATCACCGCGGCCAGCGGCGTCAGCCGCCACACGTGCACCGCGATCACCGACGCCATCGCCGTGCCCGGCTCGCCGAGCCACACGACGTTCGCGTCGATCAGCCCGACGTTGCGCAGCACCCAGTCGACCGGCGAGAAGATCGAGTCGAGGAACCACAGCCAGGAGACCGTCGACAGCGCCACCGGCGTCGTCCACGGCAGCAGCACCAGGAACCGGACGAACCACTTGCCGCGGAAGTCGGCGACGAGGATGTTCGCCAGGATCTTCCCGAACACCACGATCAGCAGCATGCTCACGACGGTGAAGACCAGCGTGTTCCGCAGCGAGCGCCAGAACACCCGGTCGTCGAACACGTCGCCGAAGTTGGCGAACCCGACGAAGTCGAACGACGGGTCGCCGGTCGTCACGTCCGAGAACGCGAACGCGATCGCCAGCAGGAACGGGATGCCGACCAGCGCGATGATGTAGACGACCGACGGCAGCAGCATCACCCACGCGAGGAACCCGTCGCGGTCGGCGAGCCCGACCTTCGGCCGCTCCCGGCGCCCGCCCGCCTCGACCGGCTCCGCCTCGGTCTTCACGTCCGTCACGAGGCGCCCCCGATCGGCACCGCGGCCGTCCGGACGCCCTCCGCGGCGTCGAAGAACCGGAACCGGTCGGCCGGCACCGCGAACTCGTGCGTCTCCCCGGCCGTCAGCGGCGTCGCCACCGTGGCGGGCAGCCGCGCGATGACCCGGGTCTCCTCGCCGATGCCCGTGACCGTCCCGTACACGTGCCGGTCTCCGGACAGGTACTCCATCCGCTCGACGCGCAGCGGCATCGTGACCCGCTCGGACGCGACGTTCTCGGCGGGCAGCAGATGCTCGGGACGGAACCCCACCAGGCGGTCCTCGCGCTTCACCAGGTTCATCGGCGGCGACCCGATGAACGTCGCGACGAACGTGTCCGCCGGGTCGTCGTACACCTCCTGCGGCGTCCCGACCTGCCGGACGCGGCCGTGCTCCAGCACCGCGATGCGGTCGCCGAGCCCCATCGCCTCCGCCTGGTCGTGCGTCACGTAGATCGTGGTGGTGCCGACCCGCTCCTGGAAGCGCTTCAGCTCGTCGCGCGCCGTCGCGCGCATCTTCGCGTCCAGGTTGGACAGCGGCTCGTCCAGCAGGAACACCGCCGGGTCGCGCACCAGCGCCCGCGCCAGCGCGACCCGCTGCCGCTCCCCGCCGGACAGCTGCCGCGGCTTGCGGCGCAGCAGCGGCGTGATCTCCAGCAGCTCCGCCGCCCACGCCGCCTTCTTCTCCCGCTCCGCCCGCTCCATCCCCTCCGCGCGCAGCGGGAAGACGATGTTGTCCAGCACCGTCTTGTGCGGATACAGCGCGTACGACTGGAACACCATCGCGATCTGCCGGACCCGCGGCGGGAGCCCGTTCACCACGTGCCCGCCGATCAGCACCTCGCCCTCCGTCGGCTGCTCCAGGCCCGCGATCGTCCGCAGCAGGGTCGTCTTCCCGCACCCGGACGGCCCGAGCAGCACCAGGTACTCCCCGGGCTCCGCCGCCAGGTCCACGCCGTCCAGCGCCAGCACCTGCTCCGACCGGCCCCGCCGCGCCCGCAGATGCCCGTCGAACGCCTTGACGAGTCCCTTCACTTCGACAGTTTCCATGGCTGTGCCTCCCGGGAGCTTGGGGTCGGGCTCAGCCGCCTACGAGGCCGCGGGAGCGCCAGTTGTCGAAGATCTTCTTGATCGATTCCTCGGCTTCGGCGACGGCGTCCTCCGGGGACGCCTGGCCGCGGGCGGCGCGGCCGAACATCGTCGGCAGGACGTGGGTGTTGAAGGTCTCGCCGACCGCCGGGTTGGACGGGCCCGGGTAGCCGATGTTGGCGCTCCACGAGACGGAGTCCTTCAGGAAGCTCAGCTTGTTCGCGGGCTTGGCGCCCCACGGGTCGTTGTCCAGCCAGCCGTTCAGCTGCGGGACGAGCGACGGCCACGCCGGCAGGTCGTACATCTCGGAGTGGTACGTCACGGCCGGGAAGTTCGCCGTGTAGTGCAGCAGGAACTCCTTGGCCGCGTCCGCGTTGCCGGCGTACGTCGGGACGATCCACTGCTGGATCACGTGCTGCGCCGCCAGGGCCGCCTTCGGGCCGCGCAGGGCGGGGACGAAGAAGATGTCGTCGCCGATCTCGCGGTTCGTGCTCATCGCGGTGCGCCACGCCGAGATCGAGTTCAGGATGTAGGACGACTTGCCGGCGATGAGCGCCTGGTTGTTGGACGCGGGGTTCCACGAGAAGACCTCGCTGGTCTCCGCCTCCTTGAACAGCCGGGTCATGTACTCCACGGCCGCGATGGTCGCGTCGGAGTTGATCGCGACCTGCTCGTTCTCGTCCTGGACGGAGCCGCCGAACGACCACAGCAGCGCCCGCGCCGCCATGTTCGAGTCGGTCTCGGGGGAGAGCCCGATCCCGCACGGCACCCCGGTCTGCTTCTTGATCTCGGAGGCGCCGCGCAGCAGGTCGTCCCAGCTCGCCGGGCCGTTCGGCATGCCGACCTTCTGCCACATCGACCGGCGGAAGTCGCCCGGGTCGGGCGTCCAGCCGGGGCAGTAGGCGTAGAACTTCTCGGTGTTGGGGTTGTAGCTCGACTTGCGGCACAGCTCCTGCTGCTGCCCCCACCGCTTGTTCGCCTCCTGGACCACGTCGGCCATGTCCAGGACGGACGGCTCGTACTGCGAGAGCGGCGCGATGTGCTGGATGAGGTCGTGCCCGCGCTTCGCCTGGATCTCCGAGGCGGCGCGCCGGGGGACGTCCACCGTGTTGACGTGGTCGACGCGGACGTCGACGCCGACCTTCTTGCCCCAGTCGGCGACGAACTTGTCGAACCAGGTGTCGTGCCGGGGCACGAAGTGGCTCCACATCAGGATGCTGAGGGAGCCGCTCAGTTTCGTCGCGGGGGAGGTGAACACCTCCTTCGGGGCCTCGCCGGAGCCCTTCGCCTGCGGTCCGCTGGACTCGCTGGCACAGCCCGCCAGCAGCCCGTAGGCACCCGCCGCCAGTGCGCTGGAAGCCAGGAATCCGCGTCTGTCGAGCCCGGCGGAGCCGACCGGGGGGGAGTGGGGGGTCGTCCCCCCTCGAAGGGCGTCGAGCCCCGGGGTGACGGG
>NZ_SMKB01000159.1:0-16854 GCF_004348575.1 Actinomadura sp. 7K534 | reverse complement strand
CGTCCCGCCCCCGGGACGCCGCCCCCCAGGATGCCTCTGACATGGTGCACAAGGCTAAGCGAGAAGGCCCCGCTCAGGTGCGTCATGCGTTGGACATCACACCGTCACAAGCCGGAAAACCGTCCAGTTCAGGCCATGCGGCCGCCGTCGGGATCCGATGGGGGACGAAACGCCGGGGAAACCGCCGGGGAACCGGACCGGGGATCGCCTCAGCCGCGGGTGCGCGGCACCCGGGCGATCTGCCGGCTCTGCGCGACGAGCCGGTCCGCGGAGTCCCAGACCTCGACCTCCTCGTCGAACCAGCCGTCGGCGAGGAGCCGGCCGGTGCCGTGCACGGCCAGCCAGCCCTGCGCGGGCACGGCGCGCATGTGCCAGGTCAGCTCGACGGTCGGCGCCCAGCCCTGCGCGTCGAGGTTCAGGACGACGGGCGGCAGCGCGTCCACGG
Organism: Actinomadura sp. 7K534; assembly: GCF_004348575.1. Classification (NCBI taxonomy): domain Bacteria; kingdom Bacillati; phylum Actinomycetota; class Actinomycetes; order Streptosporangiales; family Thermomonosporaceae; genus Actinomadura; species Actinomadura sp. 7K534. The sequence continues at coordinate 16,409 of NZ_SMKB01000159.1, read as the reverse complement.
CGAGGGCGAGCGAGTAGGCGTCGAGCGGCTCGTCGCCGTGGTGCCGGAACCAGCCGCGGACCTCGGGGCGCCCGCTCGGCCGCCCGTCCAGCCAGCCCATCGTGGACCGGTCGAAGCGCATGTCGACCTGGTCGGCGAACCCCCCGCCCGACGGCGGGCGGAAGTCGGTGCACTCCTCCAGCGGCGGCATCGCCGGGGGCCCCTCACCGGCCCAGTCTGGCTCTGCGGCGGCGTCGAGGGTGCCGGTGGTGATGAGGGCGTCAACGACGGCGCGGCCGTCCTGGACGAGGCTGACCAGCGACGCCGCGGCGGTGCGGCCCGCCTTGCGGGAGTCCACGACGACCTCGGCGGGCCCGGCCTTGGTGACCCGGTGGAAGTTCGCCGCGGTGGAGATCGGGTGGGCGTGCGGGGAGGCGTCGACGGCGGCGCGGGCCATCACGGCCATGAGGTAGCCGCCGTTCAGCGCCTCGCCGATGGCGTAGCCGTCGTCGAGGACGATCTCGTACCGGCCCTCGCCGACCTGCTTCACGGCGGTCGCGTCGCCGAACCCGCTCATCCGCACTCTCCCGCGTCCGGCCGCGCGGCGGGCGCCGTCACCCGTCCGACACGGTTCTAGAATCACATTCGATAGGGAACTCTACCGTGCCGGCCGGACCGCGACCGTGGTCAGGACGCCGCCCGCGCCGGCGCGGCGGCCGGGAACGGGACGGGGCTCAGGCCCAGAGCTGGCCTTCGAGGCGGGCTTCCGCCTCCTCCAGGGTCCCGCCGTACGCGCCGGTCGACAGGTACTTCCAGCCGCCGTCGGCGATCACGAAGGCGATGTCGGCCCGCTCGCCCGCCTTGACCGCCTTCTTCGCCATCCCGATCGCCGCGTGCAGCGCCCCGCCGGTCGAGATGCCCGCGAAGATCCCCTCCTGCTCCAGCAGCTCGCGGGTGCGGCGCAGCGCGTCCCCGGACGTGACCGAGAACCGCGTCGTCAGCACCGACTCGTCGTACAGCTCCGGGATGAAGCCCTCGTCGATGTTGCGCAGCCCGTACACCAGGTCGCCGTACCGGGGCTCGGCCGCGACGATCTTCACGTCCGGCACCTGCTCCCGCAGGTACCGGCCGACGCCCATCAGCGTGCCCGTGGTGCCCAGCCCGGCGACGAAGTGCGTGACCGTGGGGAGGTCCTCAAGGATCTCCGGGCCCGTCGTCTCGTAGTGCGCGAGGGCGTTGGCCTCGTTGCCGTACTGGTAGAGCATCACCCACTCGGGGTTCTCCTCCGCCAGGCCCTTCGCCACCCGGACCGCCTCGTTCGAGCCGCCCGCCGCCGGGGAGTAGATGATCCGCGCGCCCCACATCTCCAGCAGCTGGCGGCGCTCGTCGGAGGTGTTCTCCGGCATCACGCACACCATCTCGTAGCCGCGCAGCTTGGCGACCATGGCCAGCGAGATGCCGGTGTTGCCGGACGTCGGCTCCAGGATCGTGCAACCCGGCGTCAGCAGCCCCTCCTTCTCCGCCTTCTGGATCATGTAGAAGGCGGGGCGGTCCTTCACCGAGCCGGTGGGATTGCGGTCCTCGAGCTTGGCCCAGAGCCGGACGTCGTCGCTCGGCGACAGCCGCGGCAGGCCGACCAGCGGCGTGCGGCCGAGCGAGTCCAGCAGCGAGTCGAATCGCATGTGCCGCGGCCCGGCTCAGCCGCCGGCGACGGCGGGGAGGATGGTGACGCTGTCGCCGTCGGCGACCTGCGTCTCCAGCCCGCCGAGGAAGCGGACGTCCTCGTCGTTGAGGTAGACGTTGACGAACCTGCGCAGGCCCTTGTCGTCCACCAGCCGGTCGCGCAGGCCGGCGTGGCGCGCGTCCAGGTCGGTGAACAGCTCGTCCAGTGTGGCGCCCTTGCCCTCGACGGACTTGGCCCCATCGGTGAGGTTGCGCAGGATCGTCGGGATGCGGACCTCGATCGCCATCGCGGTGATCTCCTTCTACGTCGTACGGGGGCTTCCCGCCCTCTGCGTCACAACCGGGCGGGAAGCGGGAAGATTCCAGGCATGATCAGCGCGTCAGCGACAGTCGTAGACGACCTCGGCGCGCGAGTGCCCGAACAGGAAGCTCTGCACGGGTGGCACCGCGGAGGAACCGGCGCGGCGGCGCACAGCGCCCGTCCGGTGACCGCTCGTCCACATGACCGCCAGTTTACCGGCCGTCCTCCGGGGCCGCCCCGCCGCCTTCGGCCGTCCGCCGCCGCCCGCCGCGGTCAGCCGTACGACTCGACGATCTCGACCTCTTCCTCGACCGGCTCGCCGTCCACCAGCAGGTACGAGCGGAACTCCACCTCGTCCGGCGCCCGGGTCGACACGATCACCCGGTGCACCCGCGGGTCGGCCAGCGACGACCGCAGGTAGTCGAGGTCGGTCCGCGACGGGTACGCCTCGGTCGAGGTGTGCGAGTGGTAGTGGACGATCATCTCCTCGTCGTTGTCGAACATCTCGTTCGCCACCCGGAACCACTCGTCGTTGTCGAAGCTGTGGTAGGTCGGGGACCGCTCGGCGTTGGTCATCGGGACGAACCGGGCCGGCCGGTCCGAACCCTCGGGTCCGGCCACGATGCCGCATGCCTCGTCGGGGTGGTCGGCGCGCGCGTGCGCGATGATCTTGTCGACTATGGCACGTTCGATCGTCAGCATGCCCGCAGGCTACCCGGCGGCGCCCGCCCCCTCCGGCCGTGCCCCGCCGTCCACGGCGGGGCACCGCTCAGCCGATCCGGACGCGCATGCGGACCTGCGTGCCCTGCCGGCCCGAGCGGGTCTCCACAATGTGGCACAGCCGCCGGACGGCCCACATCGCGGCGTCGTGCCCCTTGGCGCCCGGCGGCTCGTAGCCGAGGAACCGGTCGGCCAGGACGCGCGCCGGGTCGGCGACGTCGCAGATCAGCTCACCGTCCTCCGCCCACACCCACAGGGAGCCGCGGCCGCCGCCGTCCCGGATGATGCCGGTGGCGACCTCGTTGACCGCGAGCACGAACGGGAGCGTCCGGTCCTCCGGCAGCCCGAGCCGCGCGGCCTCGGTGAACAGGAAGGTCCGCAGCCCCGGCAGCCCGCCCGTCGCGAACGACCTGTGGGCGGCCACCGCCGGGGGTGGCGGCAGCGGGCCCGCGTCGCACTCGGCGCAGAACTCCGCGGGGGCGGTGTACCGCGCGGCGGCGGCGGGCCCGTCCGGCCCGGCCAGCTCCGGGTGGGTGCGGGCCGCGGCGTCCAGCACGTCGCCGGGCAGCGCCGCCGTGTCGTACGCGCACATGATCATGGTCGGGGTGCCGGCGAACACGACGTTCAGCAGCGCGTCGTGCCGCGTCCACTCGCGGGTCTCCAGCGGCGTCCGGCCGCGCCGGACCGGCTCGGCCAGCAGCCGCAGCCGCCCGCGCGGCCACCAGTCGGCGCGGGCCCGGTCGTGGCAGGACGCCAGCGCGTGCATCGGGCCCCGGGACCACTCCGCCGCGTCCAGGAACTCGATCTCCGCGGCGGTCTCGCGGCCGAGCTGCCCGCGCAGCGCCGCCGCCACCGGCGGCTCGACCAGCACGACGACCGCGTCGCCGGCCCGGCGCCCGGCGCGCAGGTACGGCACGGCGGTCAGCAGGTACTCGTGCCGCGACCCGTACATGAGCGCCTGGTGCACGAGGACGTCCTGCGCGCCCTGCGCGTCCACGGCGGGGCCCGTCGGCCCTGGCCCGTTCACGCGGTCGCCTCCGCGACGATGCCGGGCGCGGTGTCCCAGCCGCAGACGCGCATCATCAGCTCCATACAGCCGGGCATGGACCGCAGGATCACCTGCCGGTCGAGGACGGTGCTCAGCTCGTTCGCGCGGATCAGGGTGCGCAGCCCGTCCAGGTCGCAGAACTCGAGCCGGGAGAGGTCGAGGCACAGGTGCGCGGAGCCGTCGCCGGCGTCGCGCAGCGCCTCGACCAGGCCCGGCAGCGTCGACTCGTCGATCGCGCCGGACAGCCGCAGGCCGGGCGGCGCGAACAGCGGGACGATCGTCAGCACCCCGTCGTCGAAGACCGCGTCGGCGCCGGCCCGCCCGCCGTGGTGGCGCTCCACCTCGCGCAGGTGCTCGGCCGCGAACCACCGGCGGTCGAACTGGCACAGCGCCATCGCCGGGCTGCCCGGCCGGGCGACGGCCCGGTGGACGGCGTCCTCGAACGCCGCGAAGCGCTCGGTCCCGGGCCAGCCGCGCAGCGACGGGCACGCCTCCCCCGCGATGCGCACCCCCGGGTGGCCGAGCGCCAGCGCCGACTCCAGCACGGTGTCGAGGTCGGCGCCGGCGGTGGGCAGCACGGTCAGCCGCCCGTCGTCGAGCGCCGCCCCGAAGCCGTGCCGCAGGCGCCCGGCGGCGCCGGCCGGCTCGCCGTCCACGAGGTAGACCAGGGCGTCCCCGGCGCGCAGGCCGTCGTTGAGGAACGCCGTCAGGACGGCATGCCGCTCCTCGGCGTTGACATAGGGGAGGCACAGGTGGTCCCCGGGCCGCATATCACCGACCGGGGTGGCGGGCTCGCCGGACCGGGGACGGGTCTTCTCGGTGACCATGCGGCCTCCTCATCCGCATCAGGCGCGGTACTCGACGGAGATGCCGGGGGCGTCGTCCAGGCCCTCCTCGCGCAGCCGGTCGTGGAGCGCGGGCGGCACGCCGCGCAGCAGCAGCCCCCCGTGCCCCCGGCCGCCGGCCCCGGCCAGCAGGCGCAGCCCGTCCGCGTCGCAGTCCGTCACGCCGCCGAGGTCGAGGCACAGCAGGCCCGCCCGGGTCGTGATCGACTCCAGCACGTCCGCGGCGGCGGAGAGGTTCGACCGGTCGATGGTCCCGGCCAGCGCGGCGCCGGGCGGGCTGAAGATGGGCGTGATGCGCAGCGAGCCGTCGTCGTAGTAGTCGTTGACGCGGACGCGGCCCATGTGGCTGGCGTCCACCGCCGCGAGCCGCACGTCGTCGAACCAGCGGCGGTCGAACTGGCAGATCGCCATCGCCTTCAGGTCGGTGGTCATGAAGACCTCGTCCAGCATCCGCTCGAAGTCGCCGTGCTGGTCGGTGCCCGGCCAGCGGCGCAGCGAGAAGCGCGCCTCGCCGGCGATCCGCACGCCCCGGTAGCCCTGCACGAGCGCGAGGTCGATCTCCGTCGCCATCAGCTGGAGGCTCTCCTGCGGGTCGAACCGGCCGCTCGCGAGGAACGTCTCCTCGGCGGTCCGGACGACGAAGTGCCCGGCCTCCATCGCGGCGGCGAGGTCGATGCCGCCGCCGCCCGGGTCCTGGCCGGGGCCCGCGTCGGCGGCGAGCAGCCAGGCGAGCACGTCCGCCGCGGGCACGCCGTCGGAGATGTAGATGACCTTCTCGCCGGCGCGGACTCCGTCGCGCGCGTAGGCGGCCATGATCGACCGGCGTTCCCCGTCGTCGTCGAAGACGAGGGCGAGGTGGTCGCCCAGTTCCATCGCGCCGACCGGCTTGGGGTGGGTGCCCGCTACGGGCATGACGGCCTCCGAATGGTCTTCGGCCCGCCGCGGGCGGACCGTGAACGCCCCCTGGAGGCAACGTTAACGACCCTCCGCACCACCGTCCCGACAATCGGTAATGCCCCTTATGACCAGGTGTGGACGCGGGAGGCGGTCACGTGTCAACCGGAGGCGACGGAGCCGCCGCCGACCCGGTGTGCGAAGGGAATCGGCGCGGGATGGTCGAGGAACTCTTCACCAGAGGGCGCGGACCAGGCTCTCCTGCAGCATCGTGAGCCAGTCGTAGGCCGCGAACATGGGCGCTCGCGGGTCGCGAGGGTCCATGCCCTCCGTCTCCTCGTACCACTCCTCGGTGATGTCGAGCCGGGTGCCGAGAGCCAGCCGGACGTCGTTCAGCGCCCGCAGCCACACCTGCGCCTGCTTCTCGTCCAGCATCACGTCGTCGCCCGGCTCGCCCAGCGAGTTCAGCACCGTCTCGGCGGCCTCGCGCTTGCCGTCGCGCAGCCCCATCTCGGTGTAGCGGCGGAACTCGCCCGCCGCCTCGCCGTCGTCCTGGTACGCGTCGGGGAACAGCCGGGCCAGCACCGGGTCGTCCGATTTGGTGGCGTTGTCGGCGATGCCGATGGACGCCAACTCGTCGTCCGCAGCGGGCGCGTCGCCGAGCAGCGCGAGCAGCTGCTCCATCAGGGCGCGCACGAGCGCGGCCTCCTCGGCCTCAAGGCGCACCCTGATGCCCTGGCGGGTCCTCTTCACATGGCTCACGGGTCGCTCCGCTCCGGACGGCTCATCGGATCGCTCCGCCCCTCGGCACTAGTCGTCCCGCTTCACGGTGGCCCACAGGCCGTAGGAGTGCAGGATCTCCACGTCCCGCTCCATCTCCTCGCGGGTGCCGTTGGCCACGACGGCGCGCCCCTTGTGGTGCACGTCGAGCATCAGCTTCTCGGCCTTGGTCTTCGGGTAGCCGAAAACGGCCTGGAACACGTACGTGACGTACGACATCAGGTTGATCGGGTCGTTCCAGACGATCGCCAGCCAGGGCCGGTCCGCGCTGACGTCCTCCTCGACGTCCGGCCGCTCCAGTTCGACGGGTGCGGGCGCCGTGCTCATGGCGCTCATGTCCGCGTCTCCCCCTCTCCGCGTGAAGTCCGTCCGCCCATCGCACCCGATGCTATGCGCCGCCGCCCCGTCCGGTGCGACGGTCCGGACCTCCATGGTGCACGCGGCAAGGCTTAGGGTTCCAGATGTGGACCATGGTGACGGCACCGCGCTGCTGACCGACCAGTACGAGCTGACCATGCTGCAGGCCGCGCTCAGCAGCGGGACGGCCGACCGGCGCGCGGTCTTCGAGGTGTTCGCGCGGAGCCTGCCCGCGGGCCGCCGGTACGGGGTCGTCGCGGGGACGGGGCGGCTGCTGGACGCGATCGAGGCGTTCCGCTTCGAGCCCGCGCAACTGGAGTTCCTGGCCGCGAACGAGATCGTGGACGAGCCCACGCTGCAGTGGCTGGAGAAGTACCGCTTCACCGGGAACGTCTACGGTTACGCCGAGGGCGACTGCTTCTTCCCGGAATCGCCGATCCTGGTGGTCGAAGGGACGTTCGGGGAGGCCGTCCTCCTGGAGACCCTCGCCCTGTCGATCCTCAACCACGACTGCGCGATCGCGTCCGCGGCGTCCCGGATGGTCCAGGCGGCCCAAGACAGGCCCCTCATCGAGATGGGGTCGCGGCGCACCCACGAGCGCGCCGCCGTGGCCGCCGCCCGCGCCGCCTACATCGCGGGGTTCGCCACCACGTCCAACCTGGAGGCGGGCCGCCGCTACGGCGTGCCGACCGCCGGGACGAGCGCCCACTCGTTCACCCTCCTGCACGACAGCGAGCGGCACGCGTTCGAGGCGCAGCTCGCCTCGCTCGGGGCGGACACGACGCTGCTCGTCGACACCTACGACGTCGAGCGGGCCGTCCGCGCCGGCCTGGAACTGGCCGGGCCCGCGCTCGGCGGCGTGCGGCTCGACAGCGGCGACCTCGGCGTGCTGGCGCGCCGCGTCCGGGAGCAGCTCGACTCGCTGGGCGCGGCCGGGACCCGCATCGTGGTGACCGGCGACCTGGACGAGTACGGCATCGCGGCCCTCGCCGCGGCGCCCGTGGACGGCTACGGCGTGGGGACGTCCCTCGTGACCGGCTCGGGCGCCCCGACGACGTCGCTCGTCTACAAGCTCGTCGCGCGGGCGGACGGCCCCGGCGAGGACGCCCCCGTCCGCCCGGTGGCGAAGCGCTCCCCCGGCAAGCCGAGCCGCGGCGGGCGCAAGGCGGCCGTCCGCCGCCTCGACGGGCACGGCGTCGCGCACGCCGAGACCATCTTCCTGGGCGAGGCCGCCCCGGGTCCCCGCGACCGCGTCCTCCACGTCACGCTGGTGCGGGACGGCGAGGTCGTCGGACGCGAACCGCTCACCGCGAGCAGGGAGCGCCACGCCCGCGCGGTCGCGGAACTGCCGGCGTCGGCGGTGCGCCTCTCGCGCGGCGAGCCCGCCGTCCCGACCGAGTTCGTCGGCGACGGCACTCGCCCCTGAGGCGGTCCCGCATTCTGGGATAGCGTCCCTAGTGTCTGGGCAAGTCCGGAGGAGAGACCTGAACAGGGAGCGCTCATGGGCAAGAAGGCTCTGATCATCGTGGACGTGCAGAACGACTTCTGCGAGGGCGGCTCGCTCGGCGTCGGCGGCGGTGCCGACGTGGCGGCCCGGATCTCCCGGCACGTGTCCGAGAACCGGTCGGGCTACGCCCATATCGTGGCGACCCGCGACTTCCACCTCGACCCGGGCGACCACTTCTCCGAGGAGCCCGACTTCGTCGACTCGTGGCCGGCGCACTGCGTGATCGGCACCCCGGGCGCCGACTTCCACCCCAACCTCGCGCTCGCCCCCATCGAGGCGGTGTTCAGCAAGGGCCGCGAGGAAGCCGCCTACAGCGGCTTCGAGGGGGCCTCCGACGACGAGCAGCCGCTCGCCGACTGGCTCGCCGGCCGCGGCGTCGACGAGGTGGACATCGTCGGCATCGCCACCGACCACTGCGTCCGCGCCACAGCCGTGGACGCCTCCCGCGCGGGCCTGCGCACCACCGTCCTCCTCGACCTCACCGCCGGTGTCGCCAAGCCCACCGTCGACAAGGCACTGGAGGAGATGGCGCAGGAGGGGGTCGCCCTCAACGGCGCCCCTGTCGTGACCACCTGACCACGGGCAGCCCTCACAGGATCACAGGAAGCGGCGGAGCGGGGTGATCGCCGCCTCCTTGGCGCGCTGCCTCGCGGAGCGGCGCGCCCAGCGGGCGTGGTCGACCTGCTCGCTGCGGGCCAGGTCCTCCTCGAAGTGGGCGTGCAGGGTCGCGGTGAGGTCTTCGTCGATGACCGCCAGCATGACCTCTTCGTCGTGGTCGAGGGACCGGCGGTTGAAGTTTGTGGAGCCGACGAGCGCGACCGTGTCGTCCATCAGGACGATCTTGGTGTGCAGCATCGTGGGCTGGTACTGGAAGATGCGGACGCCGCACTCCAGGAGCGTCTCGTAGTGCCGCTGGGCGGCGAGCCGGCTGACGCGCTTGTCGGCGTTCGGGCCGGGCAGCAGCAGCTCGATCTGGACGCCGCGCCTCGCCGTCGCGCACATCAGCTCCGTGAAGTAGGCATCGGGGGCGAAGTAGGCGGACGCCAGCCGGATGCGGTGCTGCGCCGACTCCAGGACGATGCGGACGAGGGTCTGCATGTCCTGCCAGCCCAGGCTCGCCGAGCCCCGGACGACCTGGATGACCGCGTCCCCGACCGGGGGCTGCGGGGTGAAGCGGTCGCGCTCGTCGATCAGGTCCTCGTGGCATTCGGCCCAGCTCTGCGCGAACGCGGCGGCCACGCCGTCGACCGACGGCCCGCGGATCTGGAAGTGGGTGTCCCGCCACTCGCCGGAGTCGCGGGCGTCGCCGCACCACTCCTCGGCGATGCCGACTCCGCCGGTGTAGGCGACCTCCTCGTCGACGACGAGGACCTTGCGGTGGCAGCGGTGGTTCTGCTTGAACGGTGACAGCTGGTGGGGCTTGCGGAACCAGGCCACGATCACGCCGGCCTCCTCCATCCGCTCCACCAGGTCCTTCTCGATCTTCAGGCTCCCGACCCCGTCCAGCAGCAGGCGGACGCGCACTCCGGCGCGGGCCCGGTCGGCCAGTGCCTCGGCGAAGCCGGTGGCGATGTCCCCGCGCCAGTAGACGTAGGTCATCATGTCGATCGTGTTCCGCGCGGCTCGGATCGAATCCAGCATCGCCGGGAAGATCTCGTCGCCGTTGCGCAGCGGGGCGACCGTGTTGCCCTCGGTCGCCGCGATCCCGAGCAGCCGCTCCAGCCGCCGCCGGATGCGGTCGCGCTCGTCGCCGTTCTGCGGCTTCCGCTGCCTCGGGACGGACGCCGTCGCCTGAGCACCCGGCGGGTGCTCCGTCCGGTCCGCGGGCAGGTCGTCTGGGGGGCTGGCTTGGTCGGTCATCGCGGCTCTCCTCGGCGCCCTGATCGAAAGGGGCAGAGTCACCTTATGGCCGCTTTTTCGTGCTATACGCAGTTCACCGCTGTGAGCTGCGTTGCGGCGCTCGCCGAGCCGGTGCGAGTCCCCGGCTCATCCCGGGGACGTCAGTGGCGGCGCTTGGCGGCCCATTCGCGGATCTTGGCGATGCGCTTCTTGACGTCCTCGGCGGTGGCCTGCGCGATGGCGGGGCCGCCGCACGCGGCGCGGAGCTCGGTGTGGATGACGCCGTGCGGCTTGCCGGTGCGGTGGTTCCAGGCTCCGACGAGGCCGTTCAGCTCGCGGCGCAGGGCGGCGATGTCCTCGGCGGCGGTGCGGTCGGCGCGCGGGTCGCCGGTCTTGCGCCTGCGCTCCCCGGCGATCTGGTCGGCCTGCCGCTTGCGCAGCAGCGCCGACACCTGCTCGGGCTCCAGCAGGCCGGGGATGCCGAGGTACTCCTCCTCCTCGGCGGAGCCCGGCTCGGCGTGCATGCCGAACTCGCCGCCGTCGTAGAGGACGCGGTCGAACGTCGCGGACGCCTCGACCGTCTCGAACGGCAGCTCCTCGCCGACGTCGGAGGTGTCCTGCCTGCGGTTGGCCTCGGCGAGCAGCTCGTCGTCCAGGCCGTCCTCCCGGACGGGCCGGTCGAGGACGTGGTCGCGCTCGGTCTCCATCTCGGCGGCGTGCCCCATCAGCGTCGGCACCGACGGCAGGAAGACCGAGGCCGTCTCGCCGCGCCTGCGGGCGCGGACGAAACGGCCGATGGCCTGCGCGAAGAACAGCGGCGTGCTGGTGGACGTGGCGTACACGCCGACGGCGAGGCGCGGGATGTCGACGCCCTCGGAGACCATCCGGACCGCGACCATCCACCGGTCGTCGGTCTCCCCGAACTGCTTGATCTTCTTCGACGCGGTCGGGTCGTCCGACAGCACGACCGTGGCGCCCTGCCCGGTGACGGCGCGGAGCATCTTCGCGTAGGCGCGGGCGGTCTCGTGGTCGGTGGCGATGACCAGGCCGCCCGCGTCCGGGATGGCGCGGCGCAGCTCGGTGAGCCGGCGGTCGGCCGCGCCGAGGACCTGCCGGATCCAGTCGCCCTTGGGGTCGAGGGCGGCGCGCCACGCCTGGGCGGTCTGGTCCTGGGTGAGCGGCTCGCCGAGCGTCGCGGTGATCTCGTCGCCGGCCCGGGTGCGCCAGCGCATCTCCCCCGCGTACGCGAGGAAGATCACCGGGCGGACGACGCCGTCGGCGAGGGCCGGGCCGTAGCCGTAGGTGTAGTCGGCGCGGCTGCGCCGGACGCCGTCCGGCCCCTCCTCGTACTGGACGAACGGGATCGGGTTGACGTCGGTGCGGAACGGCGTGCCGGACAGCGCGAGGCGCCGCGCGGCGGGCTCGAACGCCTCCCGGACGGCGTCGCCCCAGGAGAGCCCGTCGCCCGCGTGGTGGACCTCGTCGAAGATGACCAGCGACTTGCGCGACTCGGTGCGGTTGCGGTGCAGCGCGGGGCGCGCCGCGACGGTCGCGTAGGTGACGGCGACGCCGTGGAAGTCCTTGCCGACCGGCCCCTGCCCGTTCTGGTACTCCGGGTCGATCCTGATGCCGACGCGGGACGCCGACTCGGCCCACTGCCGCTTGAGGTGCTCGGTGGGGCACACGACCGTGATCGCGGAGACGACGCGGCGCTCCATCAGCTCGCGGGCGAGGCGGAGCGCGAACGTCGTCTTCCCCGCGCCGGGCGTCGCGACGGTGAGGAAGTCGCGCGGTCCCGGCTTCGTGCCGTCCGTCCCGAAGTAAGCCTCCAGCGCCTGCTGCTGCCAGGCGCGCAGGGACGACGCCGTCCCCCAGGCGGCCCGCTCGGGGAAGGCGGGAGGCATGCTCGATGCGGCGAAGGTGCTCACGGTCATTGAAGGCTACCGAGGCGCACCGACAGATAGTGCTCCGGCCGCCGGTCCTGTGCCGAGATCCACACTCCGGGCGCCGCGCCGCGTGGTGCGGTAGGCGGCCCACGCCGCCCGGATGCGGCGCCCCTGACCTGCGGTGAACTCCCTCATGCAGGAGTCGTGGGCGTAGTCCATGAAGTTGTGGATCGGGTCACGGCCCCGCTGCCGGCAGGTGTCCCGGGAGTAAGGACACCCTTCCGCCGGCCGCGCCTCGTACGGGGTGTCGGCGATGCCGTCGCCGGGCGTGCGGCACCCGTTCTCGAACGTGTGGAAGAGGCCGAGCCAGTGCCCGATCTCGTGGACCGCCGTGTACCCGCGGTCGTAGTGGCGGAACGATCCGCCCGGCAGGCTGCGGTAGTCGATGACGACGCCGTCCATGTGCGGCTTCCTCCGGTACCACTGGGGGAACGTGGAGAAGCCCAGGACGTCCGTGCCCACCGCGGCGGTATAGACGTTGAGCGTGTTGCGTCCACCCTTGCGCAGCCGCCTCTTCATCGAGCTCTCGTACAACCGCGGGCTGTAGAACCACGCCGCGCTGTCGGTGTGGCCGTGGCCGACCAGACGGAACCGGACGTGGGTGTCCACCCCGCCCTTCGCTCCCCCGTACGCGGCGTTCAGCGTGGAGATCTGCCGGCGGACGTCTTTGTTCGACAGCCACCCCCTGCGCCCGTTGTGGATGACGTGGAAGCGCACGGGGACGACGAGGCGGCCCGCCCTGCGCAGCGTGGAGTCGAGCTGCCGTTCGTCGGAGGTGCCGTAGCGGTCGGCGAGCGTCCGGCGGAGATCGGCGAGCATGGCGACGACCTCCTCGTGCCCTAGGTGGGCATGGTCGCGAGGATGCGGACCCCGATGCGACGTCTCCCGGGCGCCGGAATCCGGGCCGCACCCGTCGTCCGGCTCCGCCACCGGCGCCGCCCGCACCCGCGCCCGGTCACTCACCGGAACAGAAAGCGAACACACCGTAACCATCAGTGCGCACAGCGAAACCCCGGCCAACCGCCGCATACATCCCCCCGAATGTACGAGAACCCGTATTTGCGTAATGGAAGTCCCGCGGTCAGCGCCCCACCGGGGAGAACCCGGCGAGGCACCGCTCACCGCGGGACCCTGCGCGCACGCCGAAGCGGACGGCGCGCCGTCGGCCGCCTCCCGGCGGCCGGTGGCTAACGCTTCTCAACCGCGACCGGAAGAGAAGTGGTCACTCCTTGCCCTCGCCGCCCGGCTTCATGGACTCGTAGATCTCCTTGCACTCCGGGCAGACGGGGTACTTCTTCGGATCCCGGTTCGGCACCCAGACCTTGCCGCACAGCGCGATCACCGGCGTCCCGGTCACCGCACTCTCGGTGATCTTGGCCTTCTTCACGTAGTGGGCGAACCGCTCGTGGTCGCCGTCACCGTGCGATAGGTCGGGCCGGACATCGCTCTGGGTGTCGCCGTCGGGAAGGATCTTCGTACTCACGTGTTCACCTTAGTTCAGCGTGGGGTCCTCGGGAAAAGTGGAGACGAACGCCAGGTCGCCGCCCTGCCTGCGCAGCACCTCCTGCCAGAGCCGGTCCGGGTCGGCGGCGAAGACGTCCCCGGCCTCGGCCGGCACGAGGTACCACGAGCCGTCCTCGATCTCGGCGCGCAGCTGGCCGGCCGCCCATCCGGCGTAGCCCGCGAACACCCGCAGCTGCAGCAGCTCGGCGGCCAGCAGTCCGGGCGGAGCCTCCAGGTCGACCAGGCCCACCCTGGCCACCTCGGCTCCGCCGTCCAGCGCCCGCCACCCTAGCGGCTCGTCCTCACCGGGGAGCCGGGCCAGGGCCAGCGCGTTCTCCAGCGCGACCGGGCCGCCCTGGAACACCACCGCGGGCCCCGTGGCGAGCTCGGCCCAGGGCGGGAGCACGCGGTCGACGGGGATCTCGGTCGGCCGGTTGAGGACGACTCCCAGCGTGCCGCCGTCGCCGTCGTGCTCGACGAGCAGGACGACGCTCCGCCGAAAGTTGGGATCCTCCAGCTGAGGGGTCGCGACCAGCAGGAGTCCCACCCTGATGCCGTCTTCCATGGGTTCCATGATGCGTTGCGCGGACCTCCGGCGGCACGCTCCCCCACTCGTTAGCCTGTTACGCATTCCTATCGATGGGGATATCGGCACCACAAGGTCCTAGGTTAAGAATGATCTAGCACCATCGGCCACCCGTTTGGCGTACGCCCGGCGGGCCGGGGAGGACAGCGATGCAGTTGCCGCGGGTCGTCATCGCCGCCGTGTTCTTCGTCATCGGGGCGCTGATCGCGATCCCGGCCCTCATCAACGGCACGTCGGGCGAGTCGAGCGCGTCCACCTCGGCCACCGCGTCCGGCAGCCCGAGCCCCTCGGAGTCGCCGAGCCCGTCCGGGACGTCGGCGACGCCCGCCGCTCCGGTGACCGCCTCGATCGGGTCGCAGGTCTCCTGCCCGGCCCGCACGGTGCAGGTCACCGTCCGCAACACCGGCAAGCGCACCGAGGACTTCGGGGTCGAGAAGAACGACGACACCGCCGCGATCCCCGGCGAGATCCCCGCGAACTCGACCCGCACGGTCGCCGTCAAGCTCCGCGAGGACCGCACCACCCGCGTCACCGTCAACTGGGCCAACAAGCGGATCGGGAGCGCGACCGTCAAGGCCGACTGCGAGAAGGCGGGCGCGGCCCCGGCACCCACCAAGACCCCGCCGGAAGAACTCCCCAACACCGGCCCCGACACGGTCCTCTGGGCCCGCGGCGCGACCGGCGCGGCCATCATCCTCACCGGCGCCATCATCTTCTGGTACGGCGGAATCTGGCCCCGCCGCCGCGAACAGGTCTTCCCCAAGAAGTAGTCGTGTGTTGGCCCAGGGAGCGGCCTCACGGTTCATGAGGCCGGAGCGAGTGCAGCGAGCGCAGGCCGCACGAACCGCCGCACGGGGCGCCGTTTCACGAGACGCGCCAACGGATCGAGAAACGGTGCGCCGTGCGCAACGGGGGTTCCAGGGGGTCGCCCCCCTGGAGGACTACGCTTCGGTGCGGGGGCGGCCGCCGGCGGCTTCGCGGACGGCGCCGGCGACGAAGTTGCTCACGTCGGGATGGAAGACGCTGGGAACGATGTAGTTGGGCCCCAGTTCGTCGGGCGTGACGACCTCGGCGAGGGCCTTGGCGGCGGCGGCGAGCATGTCCATGGTGACGATGTCGGCCTGCGCGTCCAGGAGGCCGCGGAAGACGCCGGGGAACGCCAGCACGTTGTTGATCTGGTTGGGGTAGTCGCTGCGGCCGGTGGCGACGACCGCGGCGTGCTCGCGTGCCTCGTCCGGGTCGATCTCGGGCTCGGGGTTGGCGAGCGCGAACACGATCGCGCCGTCGTTCATCGTGGCGATGTCGTCGCCGGTCAGGATGCCGGGGGCCGAGACGCCGATGAACACGTCCGCGTCCTTGACGGCGCCGCGCAGGTCGCCCGCGTAGCACTCGGCGTTGGTGTGGTCGGCTATCCAGGACAGCGAGTCGTCCATGTCCTCGCGGCCCTTGTGGACGGCGCCGAGGTAGTCGCAGACCACGAGGTCGCGGGCGCCCGCGTGCATGAGCAGCTTCAGGATGGCGTTGCCGGCGGCGCCCGCGCCCGCCATCGTGATGCGGACCGAGCCGATGTCCTTGCCGACGACCCGCAGCGCGTTCGTCAGCGCGGCGAGCACGCAGATCGCGGTGCCGTGCTGGTCGTCGTGGAAGACCGGGATGTCGAGCAGCTCGCGCAGCCGGGCCTCGACCTCGAAGCAGCGCGGCGCGGAGATGTCCTCCAGGTTGATGCCGCCGAACGCGGGCGCGAGGATCTGGACGGTCCGGACGATCTCGTCGGTGTCCTGGGTGTCGAGGCAGATCGGCCACGCGTCGATCCCGGCGAACCGCTTGAACAGCGCGGCCTTGCCCTCCATCACGGGCAGCGCCGCCTCGGGCCCGATGTTGCCCAGGCCGAGCACCGCGGAGCCGTCGGTGACGACGGCGACGCTGTTGCGCTTGACCGTCAGCCGGCGGACGTCCTCGGGGTTGCGGGCGATGGCGAGGGAGACGCGGGCGACGCCCGGCGTGTAGGCCATCGACAGCTCGTCGCGGTTGCGCAGCGGCACCTTGGACTGCATCTCTATCTTGCCGCCGAGGTGCATCAGGAACGTCCGGTCGCTGACCTTGTGGATCTTGACGGACTCGATCTGCTCCAGCGCGGCCGCTATCGCCTCGGCGTGCTGGGTGTCCCGGGTCGCGATCGTGACGTCGATGCGCAGCGTCTCGTGGCCGGCGGTGTTGACGTCGAGGGCCGTGACGATGCCGCCGGCGTTCTCGACGACGTGGGTGATCTGGCTGACGGCCCTGCCGCCCGCCGGGACCTCCAGCCGGACGGTGATGGAGTACGACACGCTCGGCACGCTCGCCACGGCAAATGCTCCCTCTGCTCCGGGTTGTCCACGTCCCGCGCGCGTCGCTCCGGTCCGGGGGCGGGCGGGCCGGGAC
>NZ_SMKB01000158.1:0-16884 GCF_004348575.1 Actinomadura sp. 7K534 | reverse complement strand
GCTGTGTATAAGAGACAGGGGTGGAGGAGGCCGTCGGTGACGGGTCGTCCTTTTCAGGGCTCACTCTGGCTCACTCTGCTCACTTCGGGGGCCGGGTTCGGCCCGACCGTCAGGGACAAAGCAAGGAATCTGCGGGTGCCCTCCAGAGGGTGCCGACGGGGTCGCGGACGTTCCGCCGATCGGGAAACGGCCGCCGGACCCCTATGGGGCGTTCCCTGAAGCATAAAGGGGCCCGGCGGCGCTTCCTCCTGGTTCGGGGGAAAGCGCCGCCGGGCCGCCAGAGGCGGCGGGATCAGCGCCGGGGGCGCCTCACCTGCGGCCTCACTCGCTGTCGAGTCCGTTCTGCAGCGCCTGGACCTCTTCGGAGGTGGCGCCGATCACCTTGTAGTCGGCGTGCTTGTAGAACGTGCCGCCGGTGCTCCTGGCCCAGCTCGCCCAAGCGGAGCTGGAGACGCGGCAGCTCGCCCACTGCGGGCTCGAGCTGGTGATGGTGATGGTCGCGGTGCAGTTGCCGAGGTCCCGGCCGGTCAGCGAACCGGCGGTGATGCGGAACCGCACGTCGATGGTGACGGGCGTCTCCGCGTCGTACGGCGGGTTGATCTTGGCTTCGACGGTGCAGCCGGACGAGCTGTTGCAGCCGCCCTTCTTCCACTCGGCGACCCGCGGCTGGGCGGAGGCGTTGAAGGAGTCCTTCAGCTCGCTCATGCTCGTGCGCATGCCGGAGATGACGGACGAGGCCTCGCTGGAGCCCTTGGGGGTGACGTCCACGCGGACGCGCGGGGTCGTCGCCTCGTACCGCAGCAGCTCGGCGTCGTCCTCGTCGGTGATGTAGATCGTGGACGAGAACGTGCTGAACTTCAGGGCCTTCTTGCCCTGCCAGCGGGTCTCGATCGGCTTGACGCTGGACGTCCGCGCCGCGCGGATCCTGCTCGCCAGCGCCGTCGGCGACAGCTGCGACTTGAAGTCGATGTTCAGCTCGTCATGGTCCATGCGGCCCCACTGCTCGCCGCTCTTGAGGAAGAACGGCTCGTCGCCCGAGATCTCCCGCTCCCAGTACGACTTGTCGGCCTTCACGAACAGCTTGCCGTCGGCCGCGAGCAACGTGACCCTGGAGCCGTTCCAGGTGACCGGCCCGGTGGCGCGGCCGCCCTTGGTGACGTTCAGCTCGCCCCGCAGCGTCCCGGCACCGCCGAAGGTGCCGTCGAGCTCGACGGCCTCCGCGGTCGACATGTTGCTCGCCGCGGCCGTCAGCTTCTCCTCGGGGGACTTGCCGCCGCTCGCGGTCGCGACGATCACGATGACCCCGATGAGCAGCAGCACGACGAGGCCGCCGCCGAGGATCGCGGCGATCACCACCCCGCCCCCGCCGCGCTTCGGCGGCGGCATGCCCGGGCCCATGGGGCTGCCCGGGGGCGGCGGGAAGAAGGGAGGAGGCGTTCCGGAGCCGCCGAAACCGCCGGGCGGGGGCGGCGGTGGCGCGCCCGGTCCGCCGGGAGGCGATCCGGGACCACCGGGACCCGGCCCGCCCGGACCCGCGGGCGGCGGGGGAGGCGGCCAGGATGCGCCGCCCGGAGACTCCCATCCCGGTGGAGGCGGGGGGTTGCTCATCTGGTCACGTCCTTCCAGGTCAACTGACCTCAATGCGTACCTAGTGTGCAGCAAAACCATGACATTGTGATCCTCCGGGGCGGAGGTACAAGGTCACACTCCCGTGACGCTGTCTCGGGGGATACTGGATCAGACGCACACGAGGAGGATTTGGTGCATAACTATTTCGACACATATGTCGTCGTGGTCGTACTGCTCCTCGTGGGCGCCGGGATCGTCGCCGGCGGGCTCGGCGCGAACCGCGCGCTGCGTCCGAACCGCCCCACGGCGGAGAAGCTGACGACCTACGAATGCGGCGTCGACCCCGTCGGGGAGGGCTGGGCGCATTCGTACGTGCGCTACTACGTCTTCGCCTACCTGTACGTCGTGTTCGCCGTGGACGCGGTTTTCCTCTTCCCTTGGGCAACGATCTTCTCCGAGCCCGGTTACGGTGCGACGACGCTCGGGGAAATGTTCGTCTTCCTCGGGTTCCTCGCCACCGGGCTCGCGTACGCGGCGAAGAAGGGCGTCCTCTCCTGGGTCTGAACCGGCGGTCCGGGGCCGAACCGGGGACGATCCCGGCTCCGGCCCTGTAACCGGATCCCGCGGGACTGTAACAATGCTCCCGTGGGCACTGTCGATCTACCGCCGCCGAGCGTCGGGCCGCTGTCGCGGCTGGCGCCGAAGCCGATCAAGTTCGTGCTCAACTGGGGCCGCCGCTACTCGCTGTGGGTCTTCAACTTCGGCCTGGCCTGCTGCGCCATCGAGTTCATCGCGACGTCCATGGCCCGCCACGACTTCATCCGGCTCGGCGTCATCCCGTTCGCGCCCGGTCCCCGGCAGGCCGACCTCATGGTCGTCTCCGGCACGGTCAGCGACAAGATGGCGCCGGCGATCCGCCGCCTGTACGAGCAGATGCCCGAGCCGAAGTACGTCATCTCGTTCGGCGCCTGCTCCAACTGCGGCGGACCGTACTGGGACTCGTACTGCGTGACCAAGGGCGTGGACCAGATCGTCCCGGTCGACGTGTACGTCCCCGGCTGCCCGCCCCGTCCCGAGGCGCTGCTGCACGGCATCGTCCACCTCCAGGAGAAGATCGCGGGCGAGTCGCTCGGCGACCGCTACAACGGCGGCGAGCCGATGTCGCCGCCGCCCCCGCCGCGCCCGCTGGAGGCGACGGTCCTGCGCCGCCCCATCCAGCCGCCGCCCCCCGCCGACCTGGACGAGGAGGAGACGTTCGGGCACTGGAACGTCATGGCGGACGAGGCCGACCGGGCCGGAGCGGGGCCGGAGGACGCGACCATGCCCGTCCAGCACCTCGGGGACGCGCCGGAACCCGCCGCCCGGCCCGAGGCGAGCGACGAACCGCCGGTCCGCCCGGACGAGGACGAGACGCGCCCCGTCTCCGTGGTCGAGGAGCCGCCGGGCCCCGCCGACGAGACCCTGCCCGTTCCGACCGTCGACGATCAGCCCGCGGAGGGCGCGCACCCGGACGACGAGACGCGCCCGGTCCCCGTGGTCGAAGAGCCGCCGGGCCCCGCCGACGAGACCCTGCCCGTTCCGGCCGTCGAGGACGAGCCTTCGCAGGGTGCGCACCCGGACGACGAGACGCGCCCCGTCCCCGTGGTCGACGAGCGGCCCCCGGCGGAGGGGAACGCGCGGCCCGGCCGGCGTGCCCGCGACAGGTCCGAGCACGACCCGTCGATCATCCCCGGCCTGGCCGACGACGGGCACGACGACCAGATCGGACGCGACCGGTGACCGGTGAACCGGCCGGCGGCCCCGACCTGACCGGCGCCTGGACCGGCCGCTTCGGCGACGAGATCAGCACCGAGGAGACGTTCGGCGGCCTCGCCGTCGGGGTGCCGCCGGAGTACTGGCTGGACGCCCTGACGTTCGCCCGCGACGACCTGTCCTGCGGGTTCTTCGACTGGCTGACCGGGGTCGACGAGCTGGACGAGGGCTTCGCCGTCGTCGTCCACGTGTACTCGCTCGAACACCGCCACCATCTGCTCGTCCGCACCCGCGTCCCGCGGCGGGCCCCGGTGCTGGCGACCGCCACGGGCGTCTACCGCGGCGCCGAGTGGCACGAGCGCGAGACCGCCGAGATGTTCGGCATCCTCTTCGAGGGCCACCCGAACCTGGTGCCGCTGCTCCTCCCGGACGGCTTCGAGGGGCATCCGCTCCGCAAGGACTTCGTGCTCGCCTCCCGCGTCGCGAAGGCGTGGCCGGGCGCCAAGGAACCGGGCGAGTCCGGCCACGGCGCGCCCAGCCGCCGCCGCGTCCGACCGCCCGGAGTGCCGGACGACTGGGGACCCGATGCTTGAGATCGTCGTCAAGCTGGCCCTGGTGGCCGCCGCGTTCGCGTTCCTCCCGCTCCTGGTGGGGCAGGCGGAGCACAAGGTCATGGCGCACATGCAGGGCCGTCTCGGCCCCATGTACGCGGGCGCCTTCCACGGCTGGGCGCAGCTCGTCGCCGACGGGGTGAAGTTCGCGCAGAAGGAGGACGTGGTCCCGCGCGACGCCGACCGCTGGGTGTTCAAGCTCGCACCGGGCGTCGCGCTCGTCCCGTACCTGCTCGTCCTGCTGGTGATCCCGGTCGGCCCGGACGGGCAGGTCGCGCTCGACCTCGGCCCCGGGGTCTTCTTCGCGCTCGCCGTGATGGGCGTCGGCGTGATCGGCGCGATCATGGCGGGCTGGGCGAGCGCGAACAAGTACTCGCTGCTCGGCGGGATGCGCGTCGCGGCCCAGCTGATGTCCTACGAGCTGCCGATGGTGTTCGCGGCGTCGTCGGTGGCGATGGCCGCCGGCACGCTTTCGCTGACCGGCATCGTGGACGAGTGGCGCTGGTGGTGGCTGCCCTGGCAGGCGGTCGGCGGCGTCGTGTTCTTCGTCGCGGGCCTCGCCGAGCTGCGCCGCCCGCCGTTCGACATGCCGGTCGCCGACTCCGAGATCATCTTCGGCCCGTACACCGAGTACGGCGGGCTGCGGTTCGCGCTGTTCATCCTGTCGGAGTACGCCGGGATCGTGGTGCTCTGCGCGCTGACGACCGTGCTGTTCCTCGGCGGCTGGAAGGGGCCGTTCCTCGACACCGAGCTCGGCTGGCTGTGGACGCTGCTCAAGGTGTTCGCGCTGGCGTTCTGCGTCATCTGGCTGCGGGTGAGCTACCCGCGCATGCGCGAGGACCAGCTCCAGAAGCTCGCCTGGGCGTGGCTCGTGCCGCTCTCGCTGGCGCAGCTCGCGCTGACGGGCGTCCTCAAGGTCGCGCTCTGAGGCGGGAGCCGCCTCGCCTCACCGCAGGAAGATCGTGTACTCGGCCATCTGGGGGAGGGCGTCGGGCGGGATGTCGGCGTCCACCGCCATCTCCTCGGCGGACATGAAGCCGCCCTGCTCCTCGCGGCGGCGGACGACGCGCTCCACCATCTCGGGCGTCATGCCGGGCAGCGCGGCGAGGATCTCCGGCGGCGCGTGGTTGACGTCCACGAGGCCGCCGTCGTCGTAGGTGCGGGGGACGTCGGGGCGGCCGATGCGCAGCTCGCGGGCGAGCGCCGGGTCCTCGGCGGCGAGCGCGCGGGCCTCCTCGCGCAGCGAGCGGCGGTACTTGGCGACCTCGATGGCGTGCTGGTTGCGCCGGTTGCGCGGGATGTCGCGGGGGAAGACCGACGACCTGACGGCGAACGCGTGCCCGGTGCCCGCGATCCACAGCAGCATCGCCAGGAACGCGCCGATGACGGCGAAGACCGGGTTGCCGGCCTGCAGCAGCGTCAGGACGGTGGCCGTGCCGACGCCGTACCCGGCGGCGACGGCGCCGAGGCTCCACGACCTGCGCCGGACGGCCGCGTAGCAGAACGAGAACGGCGTCCCGTAGCCGAGGGTGACGAACGGCACGGCCGCCCAGACGACGCTGCGCGCGGTCTCCTGGGACGGCCCAGGGGCGGGCGGAACCGGACGCACGGGCGCAAGCGGCGGAACGGGCGGAACCGGCGGGCCCGGAAAGGGCGGACGCCAGCCGGGCGGGCCGAACGCCCTGCCGGGGGCCGGCCGCGGCGCCGGGCCGTGCGGGGGAAGGTGCCCCCGCGCGTGGTCGCCGCGCGGATCACGCGGACGGTGGTGCGGCACGGGATCATCGGGGCGGTCTGCGCGCTGATTCACATGCCCTCCCGACCGCGAACACGCCGTTGACCATGAGGTCCACACCTTGTAGGACGGATGGGGCGCCCGCCGCGTTCCCCCCGCGCCGATCGTGCGCAATCATGGGGCGCGTGGGACGGCTACCAGGAGGCGGGCTGGCCAAGGGGCTGGCGGTCACGTTGCGAACGATGACGCGGCGTTCCATAACGCGTCAATACCCGGAAGTGCAACCCGATCTGCCGCCGCGCAGCCGCGGAGTCATCGCGCTCTTCGAGGAGAACTGCACCGTCTGCATGCTGTGCGCGCGCGAGTGCCCCGACTGGTGCATCTACATCGACTCGCACAAGGAGACCCTCCCGGCCGAGGGCGGCGGCCGGGCCCGGACCCGCAACGTCCTCGACCGGTTCGCCATCGACTTCGCCCTGTGCATGTACTGCGGCATCTGCATCGAGGTCTGCCCGTTCGACGCGCTGTTCTGGTCGCCGGAGTTCGAGTACGCCGAGTACGACATCGCGGAGCTGACGCACGAGAAGGAGCGGCTGCGGGAGTGGATGTGGACGGTCCCGCCGCCGCAGGCCCACGACCCGGCCGCCGAGCCGCCCAAGGAAGTCGGCGCCGCGGAGAAGGCCGCGGCCCGCGCGGCCCGCAAGCCCCCCGGGAGCGCAGAATGAGCGAAGCGAACCGGGGGGCGTGGGGGGGTCGCCCCCCACAGGAGGCGCGCATGAGCGAAGCGAACCGGGGGGCGTGGGGGGTCGCCCCCCACAGGAGGCGCGCATGAGCGGCCAGGAGGTCGTCTTCGCGCTGCTCGGCGTCGTCGCCGTCGGGTCGGCCGTCCTGGTCGTGACGACGCGGCGGCTGGTGCACGCGGCGCTGTGGCTGGTCGTGTCGTTCGGTGCGCTCGCCGGCGGCTACCTCGTCCTCACCGCGGAGTTCGTCGCCTGGGTGCAGGTGCTCATCTACGTCGGCGCGATCGTCGTGCTGCTGCTGTTCGGCATCATGCTGACGCGGGCGCCGATCGGGGAGTCCGCCGACCTGGACTCCGGCAACCGGTGGGCCGCGGCGGCCGTCGCCGTCGCCACCGCCGCCGTCCTCGTGACGGTCGTGGTCATGGGGTTCGGGGACGAGCGCATCGCGCTGGAGGCGGGCGGCGGTTCGGCCGAGGCGCTCGGCGCGAGCGTGTTCCGGACGTGGGTGCTGCCCTTCGAGATCCTGTCGGTGCTGCTGCTGGCGTCGCTCGTCGGCGCGATCGTGCTGTCGCGGTCCGACATCCGCGCGCGGCCGGAGACCCGCGCCCGGTCCGAGGAGCGGGAACCGGAACGCGGCGACGCGGGCGAGGAGGACGGCGTCTGATGCATCTCGCCTACCCGACGGTCGTCGCCGCGCTGCTGTTCTCCGTCGGCGTGTACGGGGTGCTGGCACGGCGCAACGCGATCCTCGTCCTGATGTCGGTCGAGCTGATGCTGAACGCGGTGAACCTCAACCTCGTCACGTTCGACATCTGGCTGCGGGACCCGTTGCACGGCGGCCAGGTCCTCACGTTGTTCACGATCGTGATCGCCGCGGCGGAGATCGGGCTGGGGCTGGCGATCGTCCTGCTGGTGTTCCGCAACCGGCGGAACGTCGACGTCGACCGGCTCCGCGCGCTGTCGGAGCGCGCGGACGGTCCCGATGGGGACGGGGAGACGCCCGCCGAGCCCGAAGAGGCCGTGCCGGCCGAGGAGGCCCGCCCGTGATCGTGCTGGCCTCGCTGGTCGCGCTGCTGCCCTTCCTCGCCGCGTTCGCCGGGATGCTGTTCGGCCCGTCCCTGACCCGGCTCCTCGGCGGCCGTTCCGGCGGCCGGGTGCCGCCGCTGCGGAACGGGCCCGCCCTCATCGCGTGCGCGCCGATCGCGGTGTCGCTCGTCCTCGCGGCGGTCGTCGCGTACACCGTGTGGCGCGACCCCGGCGAGCGCACCGGGATGCTCACCGTGATCGAGACCGGTTCGGTGCCGATCCGGGTCGGGCTCCAGGTGGACGGGCTGTCCGCCGTCGTCGCGCTCATGGTGTGCTGCGTAGCGCTCGCCGTCCAGGTGTACTCGGTCGCCTACCTGGAGGGGGACCGCCGCTACTCCTCCTACGCCGCCTTCGTCTCGCTCTTCACGGCGGCGATGCTGCTGGTCGTCTACTCCGGTGACCTCCTCGTCCTGTACGCGGGGTGGGAGGTCATGGGGATCTGCTCGTACTTCCTCATCGGCCACCACTGGGAGGACCGGGCGAACTCGCGGGCGGCGGTGAAGGCGTTCCTCGTCACGCGGCTCGGCGACGTCGGCTTCCTGATCGGCGTGCTGGTCCTCGGCGTCGGCGCGGGCACGTTCGAGATCCGGGAGATCGTCCGGGCCGCCGCGGACCTGCCGGGCAGCACGGTGACTGCGGCCGCGCTGCTGCTCCTGGCGGGGGTCGCGGGCAAGAGCGCCCAGTTCCCGCTGCACACCTGGCTGCCGGACGCGATGGCGGGCCCGACGCCGATCAGCGCCCTCATCCACGCGGCGACGATGGTCGCGGCCGGCGTCTACGTCGTCGCCCGGGTGTTCCCGGTGTTCGAGGCGGCCCCCGCCGCGCTGGCCGTCCTCGGGATCGCCGCGGTGGTCTCCATGGTCGGCGCGGCGTGCGCGGCGCTCGCGCAGGACGACCTGAAACGCGTGCTGGCCTACTCGACGATCAGCCAGCTCGCCGTGATGGCCGCCGGCCTCGCGGTCGGCGGCGAGTCCCCGGCGATCTTCCACCTGCTCGCGCACGGGGCGTTCAAGGCGCTGCTGTTCCTCGCCGCCGGGTGCGTCATCGTCGTCGCCGGGTCGAACATGCTGGCCCACTACGGCGGGCTCCGGCACGGCATGCCCATCACGTTCTGGTCGATGACGGTCGGCCTCGCCGCGCTCGCGGGCGTCCCGCCGCTCAGCGGCTGGTTCAGCAAGGACTCCGTCATCGAGGCCGCGCAGCACACCGCGATCCACGGCGGCGAGGTCGCGGGAGCCGTGGCGTGGCTGGTGTACCTGGGGCTGCTGCTGACCGTCGCGCTGACGGCCGCGTACGCGACGCGCACGTGGCTGATGACGTTCTTCGGGGAGCCGCGCGGGTCGTACGAGATCCGCGAACCGTCGAAGTTCATGTCGTACACGGTCGCGGCCCTGGCCGTCCCCGCCGCGATCCTCGGCTTCCTCGGGCTCGGGGCGGCGGAACTGCGTCCGCATGCAGGCCCGGCTCTGCTGAGCGTCGTGCTGCTCGCGGTGGGCGCGGGCGGTGCCTTCCTCTTGTGGAACCGCGACCCTGCCCTGGATCCCGCGCGCGCGCTCGGGCCGGTCCGCCCCGTCTTCGCGCGGGCGTTCTTCGTGGACGAGTTCTACGACGCGGCGATCGTCCGGCCCGTCCGGGCGGCGGCGCGGTACGTCGTCGTCCTCGACCGCAGCCGGGTGGACGCCGCCGTCACCGGCACCGGGCGCGGCGCGCTCCGCCTCGGCGAACGGCTCCGCGTCCCGCAGAACGGCAACGCGCAGTCCTACCTCACCGGCCTGCTCGCCGGCGTCGTCGTCATCGTGGCCGGGGTGGTGATCCTCCTGTGATCTTCGTGCTGATGCTGGCGATACCGCTGGCGGGGGCGCTGGCGATGCTCCTCCCGGCGAACCGGTTCCTGCGCACCGACTTCGCCGTCCGCGCCTTCGGCACCGCCGTGTCCGGCGCGACGCTGCTCGTCGCGGTCTCCGCGCTGACCGCCTTCGACTTCGGCGCCACGTCCCGGATGCAGCTCGAAGTCGACCGGCAGTGGGCGCCCGCGATCGGGCTGAAGTTCCACCTCGGCGCCGACGGGATCTCGCTGCCGCTGGTCGCGCTGACCGCGCTGCTGACGTTCCTGTGCTTCCTCTACACGCTGCGGCACCCGCCGGAAGGCGGCCGGATCCGGCTGCTCACCGCGATGCTGCTCGTCCTCGAAGTCGGGATGCTCGGCACGTTCGTCGCCCTCGACCTCGTGCTGTTCTTCGTGTTCTTCGAGACCGTCCTGATCCCCATGTACGTGGTGATCATGCTGTGGGGCGGGGCGGGACGCCGCGAGGCCGCCTACAAGTTCATCCTCTACACGCTGCTCGGCTCCGGCTTCCTCCTCGCCGGGATGCTGCTCGTCGGCGCCACCGCGGGCACCCTCGACATGACCGAGCTGGCCGCCCGGCACGGGGCCGGCCTGACGCGCGGCGTCCAGCTCACCGCGTTCGCCCTCATGGGGATCGGGTTCGCGGTCAAGGCGCCGATGTGGCCGCTGCACACCTGGCTGCCGGACGCGCACACCGCCGCCCCGACCGTCGGGTCCGTCCTGCTCGCCGGGGTCCTGCTGAAGATGGGCACCTACGGGCTCGTCCGCGTCGCGCTGCCGCTCGCCCCCGAGGGGGCCCGCTTCTGGGCGCCGTGGCTCGGGCTCCTCGCCGTCATCGGCATCGTCTACGGCGCGCTCGCCTGCCTCGCCCAGCGCGACCTCAAACGGATGATCGCGTTCTCGTCCGTCGGGCACATGGGCTTCGTGCTGCTCGGCATCGCGACGCTCACCCCCGTCGGCGTCAACGCGGCGCTGTTCGGCAACATCGCGCACGGCCTGATCACCGGCCTGCTGTTCTTCCTCGCCGGGTCGGTCAAGGACCGCTGGGGCACCACCGACATGGACGCCCTCGGCGGCGGGATGCTGGGCACGTCCCCGCGCCTCGCGTCGATCCTGACGTTCGCGTCCGTCGCCTCGCTCGGGCTTCCGGGCCTCGCCGGGTTCTGGGGCGAGATGCTGGCGCTGCTCGGCGCGTACCGGCCGCACGCCGGCCTCCCCCGGGAGACGTTCGTGACGTTCATGGTCGTCGCGGCGCTCGGCGCGCTGCTGACCGCCGCCTACTTCCTGCGCATGCTCGCCAAGCTCACCCACGGCCCGGCGGACGGCGCCGCCGAAGCCCGCGTCCCCGCGGCGGCGGTGTCCCTGCAGGAGTACGCCGCCTGGACGCCGCTGATCGCGCTCACGCTGCTGGTCGGCCTGTGGCCGAAGACCCTGCTGGACGTCACCACCGGTCCCGTCCGCGCGCTGTTCGGAGGCGGCTGATGATCCAGAGCATCGACTACGCGGCGGTCGCGCCGCCGCTGATCCTCGCGATCGCCGCGATCGGGCTGCTGCTCGCCGACGCCTTCGAGGTGCCGCGCCGCCTGCTGTCCCTGCTCAGCGGCGGCGCCCTCGCCGCCGCGCTCATCGCCGTCGCGGCGCTCGCGGCCGGGGACCGCCGCGCCACGTTCTGCCTGCCGGACGGCCTGCGCGGCGACGGCCCCGCCTCCTGCTCCTACGTCGCCGACGACTTCACGCTCCTGTTCCAGGGCATCGTGCTGGCCGCCGCCCTGGTCGTCGTGCTGCTCTCGCTGCAGGAGATCACCGACTCGAAGATGCCCGCCGGCGAGTACCACTTCCTGCTGCTCGCCGCCGTCATCGGCGCGCTGACCCTCGTCGCCGCCCGCGACCTCGTCCTGCTCCTCGTCGCGCTGGAGACGCTGTCGCTGCCGGTGTTCGCGCTCACCGCCCTGCGCCGCTACGACGGGACGGCGTCCGAGGCCGCGCTGAAGCTGTTCCTCGTCTCCGTGGTCTCCACCGCGATCATGCTGTTCGGGATCAGCCTCCTGTACGGCGCGACCGGCGCCATGCACCTCGACCGCCTCGCCCCCGCCCTCGCGGACCTCCCGTCCGGCCTGGACGCCGTCGCGGCCACCGGGTCCGTGCTCGTCCTCGCGGGGTTCGCGTTCAAGGTCGCCGCCGTCCCGTTCCACTTCTGGGCGCCGGACGTCTACCAGGGGTCCCCGCTTCCCGTCGCCGCGTTCCTGTCCGTCGTCTCCAAGGCCGCCGGGTTCGCCGGGCTCCTGATCGTCGTGGCCCTCGGGCTACCCGCGTACGGGCACGTGTGGGGGCCGGTCATCGCCGTCCTCGCCGCCGTCACGATGACGCTCGGGAACCTCCTCGCGCTGCGGCAGCGGACCGCGATCCGGCTGCTCGCCTGGTCTTCGGTCGCCCAGTCCGGCTACATGCTCGCGCCCCTCGCGGTCGGCACCAACCGGCTCCCCGAGGCCGTCGCCGCCACCACCGCCTACGTCGCCCTCTACGCCGTCATGAACCTCGGCGCGTTCGCCGTCGTGATCGGTTTCCGCCGCCGTACCGCGGGGCGGCTCAGCCCGTCCTGGGACACCCTCGACGACTTCCGCGGCCTCGCCCGCCGCAGCCCCGCCGTCGCCGCCGCCCTCGCGTTCTTCCTCATCTGCCTCGCCGGGCTGCCGCCGGGCGTCATGGGGCTGTTCGCGAAGGTCGTCGTGTTCCGCGCCACCGTCGCGGGCGGCGTCACCTGGCTGGCCGCCGTCATGGCCGTCAACACGGTGATCGGCCTGTACTACTACCTGGTGTGGGCCGCGAAGCTCTTCGCGCCGGCGCCCGGGCCGTCCTACGACCCCGCGCCGGGACTGCCCGTCCGCGCCGCCATCACCGCCACCGCCGCCGGCGCCGTCGTCCTTTCGGTGGCGCCCCAGATCGTCCTGCAGACGGTCGGCCACGCCACATAGGCGGGAACGTTGACCCAGGTCAAACCGTTGATGTTCATGGCCGGAGTCGACGGGGAGGCAACGGAAGTGCAGTTCAACGGTGTCAAGACCGCGGCGCTCATCGGCGCGCTGTCGGCATTGATGCTCGCCGCCGGCTGGGCCATCGGCGGCGGTACCGGGCTGACGATCGCGCTGGTCGTCGCGTTCGGCACCAACGGGTTCGCCTACGCCTTCAGCGACCGGATCGCCCTGCGCTCCATGCGCGCCCACCCGGTCAGCGAGGTCGAGGCGCCGCGGCTGTACCGGCTCGTCCGGGAACTCGCGAACTCCGCCCACCAGCCCATGCCGCGCCTGTACGTCTCGGAGACCCGCCAGCCGAACGCGTTCGCCACCGGCCGCAACCCGCGCAACGCCGCCGTCTGCTGCACCCGCGGCATCCTGCACATCCTGGACGAACGGGAACTCCGGGCCGTCCTCGGTCATGAGCTGTCGCACGTCTACAACCGCGACATCCTCATCGCGTCCGTGGCCGCCGCGATCGCCACCGTCATCACCTACCTGTCCCACCTGGCGATCTTCATCCCGCTCGGCCGCGCCGAGGACGACGACGGCCCCGGCCTCCTCGGCGCGCTGCTGATGCTCGTCCTCGGCCCGGTCGCCGCCGCCGTCGTGCAGATGGCGATCAGCCGCACCCGCGAGTACTCCGCCGACGCCGCCGGCGCCCGCCTCACCGGCGACCCCCTCGCGCTCGCCTCCGCGCTCCGCAAGATCGACGCCGGCACCCGCGCGATGCCGCTGCCGCAGGACCCCGAACTCGCCACCACCAGCTCCCTGATGATCGCCAACCCGTTCGCCGGCGCCGGGATCGGCAAGCTCTTCTCCACGCACCCGCCGACGGCCGACCGCATCGCCCGCCTGGAGCGCATGGCCGGCCGCCGCTAGAGCGCCGTCAGGACCACCGGCCCGTCCGCGGTGACCGCGATCGAGTGCTCGAAATGCGCCGCGCGGCTCCCGTCGGCCGTCACGACCGACCACCCGTCCGGGAGGATGCCGGTCTCGTCCCGCCCGCTCTCGGTCACCAGCGGCTCGATGGCGATCGTCAGGCCCTCCCTGAGCCTCATCCCGCGCCCGGGCCGCCCCTTGTTCGGCACCGGCGGGTCCTCGTGCATCTCCGTCCCGATGCCGTGCCCGCCGGACCCGTCCGCGATCCCGTACCCCGCCTCACGGGCCGTGCCCTCGATCGCCGCCGCGACGTCCCCCATCCGGTTCCCGGGCACGGCCGCCGCGATGGCCCGCTCCAGGGCGAGCCGCGTCGTCTCGATGAGCCGCGTGCCGCCCTCGTCGGGCGTCCCCACCATGAACGACACCGCCGCGTCCCCGCAGTAGCCCCCGACCGTCGCACCGGCGTCGACCGTCACGAGGTCGCCGTCCCTGAGCACCCCGCCCGCCGGTATCCCGTGCACCACCACGTCGTTGACCGAGACGCAGATGTTCGCCGGATACGGCATCGGAGCCCAGCTCGGCTTGTAGTGCAGGAAC
Source organism: Actinomadura sp. 7K534 (assembly GCF_004348575.1). Taxonomy (NCBI): domain Bacteria; kingdom Bacillati; phylum Actinomycetota; class Actinomycetes; order Streptosporangiales; family Thermomonosporaceae; genus Actinomadura; species Actinomadura sp. 7K534. The sequence goes on along the minus strand of NZ_SMKB01000158.1, from coordinate 3,058 downwards.
GGCGACGTCGCCTGATGCTCCTTGAGCGTCCGCGCGGCCACCGCGTCCAACTCGGCGAGCGGCACACCGGGCTCGGCCGCCGCCCGCACGTCCCGCAGGATCCGGGCCACGACCCGTCCCGCCTCCCGCATGCGCTCCCACTCCCGCGGAGTTCGGTAGTTCACCATGCGAAGATACTAATACCAGTATTACAATCCTCGCATGGTTCGAACCCCGCTAACCGAGGAGCAGCGCGACCGAGGCCGGGCCCTGGGCCAGGTGCTCCGCGCCGCCCGCGGCCCCCGCAGCGCCGCCGCCGTCGCCCAGGAGGCCGGCATCTCCCTTGACACGCTCCGCAAGATCGAACGCGGCGCCATCGCGGCCCCGGCGTTCTTCACCGTCGCGTCCCTGGCCCGCGCCCTGGACCTCGACCTGACGGCCCTCGCCCGAACTCTCCACGAATTCGACCGAACCATCGAGGACGCGGCCGCGTCATAACAAAGCGCCGGCCCCTTCTGCGGGGGATGGGGCCGGCGCACTCGACTACCGGTAGTTGACGAACTGCAGCGCCACGTCCAGGTCCTTGCTCTTGAGCAGCGCGATGACGTCCTGCAGGTCGTCCTTCTTCTTCGAGCTGACCCGCAGCTCGTCCCCCTGGATCTGGGCCTTGATCCCCTTCGGCCCCTCATCCCGGATGATCTTGCCGATCTTCTTCGCGTCCTCCTGCGCGATGCCCTCCTTCAGCCCCACGCCCAGCCGGTACAGCTTCCCGGACAGCTTCGGCTCCCCGGGGTCGATCGCCTTCAGCGAGATCCCCCGCTTCACCAGCTTGTCCTTCAGCACGTCGAGCACGGCGTTGGCCCGCTCCTCCGTGTTCGCCTGGATCTCGATCGACTCACCCGACCACTTGATCCCCGCGTCCACGTTCCGGAAGTCGAACCGGTTGGCCACCTCCTTGGCGGCCTGGTTCAACGCGTTGTCGACCTCTTGCCGGTCGAGCTTCGACACGACGTCAAAAGAGCTGTCCGCCATCGCGCACACATCCCCTCAGCAGCAACTTTCGCGGTCCACCGAGCTTAGCGATCAAGCCCGCGCCCCGATGTCACACCCACTCCCACCGTCCGCTATTCTTTCCAGTGCCGCCGCGCAAGCGACGCCAAGGCGGGTTGCCCGAGTGGCCAATGGGAGCGGACTGTAAATCCGTCGGCTTAGCCTACGCAGGTTCGAACCCTGCACCCGCCACACCATACAGAACGGCCCCTGACCAGCTTCAACGCTGTCAGGGGCCGTTCTCGTCCGTCCCGATAGGTCCCGACTGTTCCCGGTGATCGCCGGGTGTTCACGGGACAGCCACGGGACGCGGTGTGCGGGCCGTGACCTCCCTAGCCGTCGTCCTTAAGAGCGTCCTCGATACGGCCGTTCCACATCTGCTCATGGCCGTCGATACACCCGGCGTAGACCCGTAGCAGCACGTCAACGCCATGGCCAGCGCGGCGGGCGACCTCCGGGGCAGGGACACCGGCGTTCAGGGCGAGCGTGACGCCGCTGTGGCGAAGGTCGTACGGCCGTCCGGCGAGCGGAGAGGCCACCTGCGCGGGCGTGAGCGCCTTCTCTCGGGCCAGTTGCCAGACGCGCCCGTAAACGCTCTCGGAGAGCGGCCCACCGCGCCCACCAGAGAACAGACGGCCGTCCGGCGCCGTCCCGTGCTCGTCCAGGTGGCGACGCAGCAGCCGGACGAGTTCCGGCGGGATCGGGACGGGGCGAGCGATCTTCTTGGCCCGGTGCTTCAATTGCCGTTCCTCGTGGCTCGTCCCGGCGTCCGTCCATTCCGAGCCGACACGGGGCGAGTTACCGGTGAGCAAGAGCTGACCCCACCCTGATCGCGGTAGGTCGATGCAGTCGCTCCTACGCAAGACCTTCGCCTCGCCGGGCCGCATGTAGGCGTAGTACAGGCAGCCGTAGAACGCCGTGAGTTCGGGCCGCTTCGCCCGAACGGCGTCCAGGAGCGCCCGAACCTGCCGAGGGCGGGCTACTACGTTCCGGTTGACCTCCTCGGCGATAGCCGGGGCTTTCCAGGCCACGCGGTCGATGGGGTTCGCCGGCAAGATGTCGAGTTCTACGGCGTAGTTGAGCGTGCCGTAGAAGATCGCTCGCTTCCTGGCGACTGTCTTCGCCGCGGCGGGCGTGCCATCCATCTTGAGCGCGATCGTGTCGAGTGCCGAGCGGATGAGCTGGGACCGTTGCTCCTTCTCGTTGAGGGTCACGACTCGCAACGAGTTGTCCCGAAGCCACTTGAGCGCGGCGGCTTCCTGGCCGGTGAGCCTCGTGGTCTCGCGGCGAACCTTGTGGAAGGCCCAGCCGTACAGGGCGGCGCGTAGAACCTTGTCGTCCGGCTTCCCGCGCTGGGTGGCCACCAGGACCGGCGTGACGGTCGCAAGCGCGTCGGCGATGCCTGTTCGGGACTTGGCCGCAGCGTGCGGCCATTTGAGATCAACGAATCGGCACGCGAGGTCGTACCAGGTGACCGAAAGTTGGGCGCGGACCATGGACTCGGGTAGGCCCGTGTCCGTGTCGAAGCCTTCACCCTTCCTCGCGGCCTGCATGAGCTTGGACCGGTAGTTGTCGGCCAGCGCCCGTTCAGTGAACCACTTCGAGGATTCCTTGCCGGCCACCGTCCAGCGGACGCCGTGGCCTCGCTTGCGGTTCTTCTTCTTGGCCAGCCCCCAAATGCTGACGTCGTGGGAGTAGGCCATTTCAGACCGTCCCCGCAACCTCGGCGCGCGTCGACAGCCACGCGTCCAGGTCGTTGCGGTGAACGCGGATGCGCCCGTTCGGCAGCTTGATGCACTTCGGGGCCGTGCCGAGCGTGCGCCAGGTGTCGAAGGTGCTACGGGACACGCGGAGTTCGGCGAGCACTTCGGCGAGCGTGAGCAGGTTGGGCGGTGAAGAGGGTTTCCGAGCGGCCATTCTGGGGGGTTCCTTCCTGGACGTGATCGGTTGGTCTGGCTGTCGCCGGCGGCGTGCTTGGTGGTCTGTGCGCCGGTAACGGTGTGTGAGGAGATTCGGGGCGGTGGCGGGG
>NZ_SMKB01000157.1:0-17179 GCF_004348575.1 Actinomadura sp. 7K534 | reverse complement strand
GGGGGAGGGCGCGGCGGCCGTGCTCGCCGGGCTGGACCGGGTCGACGCCGTGCTCGCGGTCGGCGGGAGCGGCGGGTCGTCGATCGCGGCGCGGGCCGTGCGGGACCTGCCGATCGGGCTGCCCAAGCTCATCGTGTCCACGATGGCGTCGGGGGACGTGACGCCGTACGTGGGCGCGAAGGACGTCACGCTGATGTACAGCGTCGCCGACATCGCGGGCGTGAACCGGGTGACGCGGCTGGTCCTCGGGAACGCGGCGGCAGCGGCGGCCGGGATGGCGCGGGCGTACGAGGCGGTGCGGGCGGCGCCCGCGGCGGACGAGCGGCCCGTGGTCGCGGCCTCCATGTTCGGGGTGACGACGCCGGCGGTGGACGCCGCGCGGGAGCGGCTCGAAGAGCTGGGCTACGAGGTGCTCGTCTTCCACGCGACCGGGGCGGGCGGCCGGGCCCTCGAAGGGCTGGTGGAGAGCGGGCTGGTCGAGGGCGTGCTCGACCTGACCACGACGGAGCTGGCCGACGACCTGGTGGGAGGGGTCCTGTCGGCCGGGCCGGACCGGCTCACGGCGGCGGGACGGCGCGGGGTGCCGCAGGTCGTGGCGCCCGGCGCGCTGGACATGGTCAACTTCGGGCCGCGCGAGACCGTCCCGGAGCGGTTCGAGGGGCGCGTCCTGTACGTCCACAACCCGACCGTGACGCTGATGCGGACGACGCCGGAGGAGATGGCGGAGCTGGGGCGGCGGGTGGCGGCGAAGCTGGCCGCCGCGACCGGCCCGGCGGCGCTGTTCGTCCCGCTCGGGGGCGTGTCGGCACTGGACGCGCCGGGCATGCCGTTCCACGACCCGGCGGCGGACGAGGCGTGCTTCGCGGCCATGGCGGGCGCGGTGGACGGCGCGGTGGAGACGGAGCGGCTCGACGTGAACATCAACGATCCGTCGTTCGGCCGCGCGATGGCCGACCGGCTGCACCGGATGATCTCGGAGGGAGCGTGATGAAGCGGGGAACCGTCCTGGAGCGGCTCCGGGCCGCCGTCGCGGAGGGCGAGCCCGTCATCGGCGCGGGGGCGGGCACCGGGCTGTCCGCCAAGTGCGCGGAGGCCGGCGGGGTCGACCTGATCATCATCTACAACTCGGGCCGGTACCGGATGGCGGGGCGCGGGTCGCTCGCCGGGCTGCTCCCGTACGGCGACGCGAACCAGATCGTGGTGGAGATGGCGTCCGAGGTGCTGCCGGTCGTGGCGGACACGCCCGTCCTGGCCGGGGTGTGCGGCACCGACCCGTTCCGGGTGATGCCGGTGTTCCTCGACCGGCTGAAGGCCATGGGGTTCGCGGGCGTGCAGAACTTCCCGACGGTCGGGCTGTACGACGGCGTGTTCCGGCAGAACCTCGAAGAGACCGGCATGGGCTTCGACCTGGAGATCGAGATGGTGCGGCTCGCGCACGAGCGCGACCTGGTCACCGCCCCGTACGTCTTCGACGAGGACCAGGCGCGGGCGATGGCGGAGGCGGGCGCCGACGTCCTCGTGCCGCACGTCGGGCTCACCACGAAGGGCAGCATCGGCGCGGGCACGGCGCTGACGCTGGACGAGGCGGTCGAGCGGGTCCAGGCCATGCGGGACGCCGCGTTCGCCGTCCGCCCGGAGGTCCTGGTGCTGTGCCACGGCGGGCCCATCGCCGAACCGGACGACGCGGCGTACGTGCTCTCCCGCACCGAGGGCGTCGTCGGCTTCTTCGGGGCGTCCTCGGTCGAGCGCCTGCCGACCGAGCGGGCCATCACGCGGCAGGTGGCCGCCTTCAAGAATCTGGAGCTCTGATGCTGGTCAACCCAGGAGACGTGACGACGATGACCTTCGACTGGGGGTCCATCAAGTGGTTCGTCACGCCGTCGTCCGTGCCCGGCGCGGGCAGCACGCTCGGCGAGGTGATCGTCAATCCCGGCAAGGGGCACGCGCGGCACAACCACCCGGGCGCCGAGGAGATCATCTACGTGATCTCCGGGGAGGCGGCGCAGATGGTGGACGACGGCAAGCCGTTCCGGATCGGCGAGGGCGACGCGGTCCACATCCCGAAGGGCGTCTGGCACTCGACGTACAACGCGACGTGGCGCCCGCTCCGGCTGATCGTCACCTACACGCCGGGCGGTGAGGAGAAGGCCCTTGAGGCCGCACCGGACCTGCGCCTGCTCGCGGCGGGCGCGATCCCCGAATGGAGCCAGGCTTGACCGCGTGACCAGGTCAGCCGCGTGACCAGGTCTCCAGGCCCTCCTCAGTGAGCAGGATGTCGAACGCGGCGTCCGCGGCGCCGATGAGCGGGCCCTGCGGGCCGAGGGGCGACCGCAGGACGGGCGGCGGCGCGGCGCGGCGGTAGCGCATGAGGGCCGAGGTGTAGCCGTCCCGCAGGGCCGCGGGTGTGCGCGCGTCCAGGTCGAGGGCCAGGCCGGAGAGGGTGACGACGTCCGGGTCGAGGGCGTTGACCAGGGCGCCCATGCCCCGTCCGAGTGCGCGGGCGGCGCCTGCGACGGCGTCCAGCGCGGCCGGGTCGGACGCCGCCGCCGCGATGATCTCGCCGGCCGCGGTGCGCGGGTCGGCGGGCGGGGGACGGTCGAGGGCGCGGGCCATGGCGCGCCCGTCGACCGCGAGGTCCCAGCAGCCGCGGGCCCCGCACGGGCATTCCAGCGCGGGGTCGCCGAACGGCATGTGCCCGAACTCGCCGCCCGCGCCGGTCGCGCCGTCCACCGGCCGCCCCTCCACGACGAGGATGCCGCCGACGCCGACCTCGACCGTCAGGTGCAGGACGACCCGCGCCGCCGCCCCGGCCCCGCGCCGGGCGTCGGCGAGCCCCACGAGCGAGGCGTCGTTCCCGACGAGCAGCGGAACGCCGGGCGGCCGGAGCGGCCCGAGGGCGACGTCCCGCCAGCCCAGCCCGGACGCCTGGATGATCGTCGTCCCGCTGACCGTCCCGGCGGCGCCGGCCGACACCGCGCGGACGCGCCCGCCGTAGTGGGCGTGCAGCGCGGCCACGCGCGCGGCGAGCGTCCCGACGAGGCCGGGGGATCCGGCGTGCCGGCCGCTGTCCTCGGTGATGACGCGCCCGCCGAGTTCCACGCAGGCCACCCGCCACTCCTCGTGGCTGATGGCGACCACGCACACCAGCGGCCCCTCGGGATGGGCGCCGAGGACGGGGGACGGCCGGCCGCGCCCGCTCGCGCGGGGCGGCGGGGTCTCCCGGACCAGCCGGGCCGCCTTGAGCCGGGCCGTGATCTCGGCTGCGGATCCGCTGCTCAGCCCCAGCGCCCGCGCCACGTCCGCCCGGGTCGCGGACGGGTGCGCGTGGACGTGGCGCAGCACGGCCAGCGCGCCCTGGCTGCGCAGGGCCCGCGCCGAGTGCGCGGTCTTCGGCTGCATGGTGACATCCTGGCCGTTCCAGATTATCCTCGTGGCACGAGCATATTCCTCCCGGGGTGACCATGAGCGAGTCCGCGGTGCTGCGGCGCACCTCCTCGACCTTCGGCCTCTACCTGGCGTTCGGCTGCCTCGGCTACCTGCTGACGGCACTCGGCGCGATCCTGCCCGAGCTGCGCGCGGAGCGCGGGCTCCCGCGCGCCGAGGTGGCCCTCTACCCGTCGGCGTTCGCGCTGGGGCTCGTGGTCGTCGGGCTCGTCGGGCACCGGCTCGCGGAGCGGCTCGGGCGGCTGGCGCTGCCCGCGGCGCTGGCCGCGCTGGCCGGCGGCGCCGGGATCATCGCCGCCGGCGGCGGGCGGGTCGGGACCGGGATCGGCGCGCTCGTCCTCGGGCTGGGCGGCGCTGGGCTGGTCCAGCTCGTCCCGGCCGGGCTGCGGGCGCTGCACGGCGGCGACGGGGCCGTCCCGATCGGCGAGGCGAACGCGGTGGCGAGCACGGCGTCCGTGCTGTCGCCGCTCCTGATCGGCGCGGCGCTCGCCGCCGGGCTCGGGTGGCGGTTCGCGTTCGCCGTCCCGCCGCTGGCGCTGGCCGCGATCCTGCTGCTCACGCGGCGCGCAGTGGTGCCGGTGACGCGCGCGGACGTCCCGCCGGACGCCGGGAGCCGGGCGCCGCGCGCGTTCGTGAGCCGGTGGTCCGATCTGGTGCTCGCGGTCGGCGTCGAGTTCTGCATGGTCTTCTGGGCCGCCGACTTCCTCCGGTCGGTCAAGGGCCTCGGCTCCGGCACCGCGACCACGCTCTCGGCCGCGTTCGTGCTGGGCATGGCCGTGGGACGGGTCGCCGCCGGGCCCATCGTCCGCGCGGCGGGCGGGGCCGACCGGCTGGTCGTCGCGGCGGCGGCCGTCGGCGTCGCCGGATTCGCGGTCCTATGGGCGGCGCCCGCCTCCGTCGCGGTCGCCGGGCTGCTGGTGACCGGGCTCGGCGTCGCGCTGCTCTACCCGGTCATCCTCGCGCGGGCGCTCGCCGCGTGGCCGGCTCAGCCCGTCCGGGCGGCCGCCCGCTGCGCCCTCGCGTCCGGGGTGGCGATCGGCATCGCCCCGCTCGCCCTCGGGACGCTCGCCGACCTCACCACCCTGCGCGCCGCCGTCTTCGTCGCGCCCGCGCTGCTGCTGATCCTCCTCGTCCGCTGCGGATGGCGCCTCAGGGCGCACCCGGCGGCGTGACGTGGCCCTCCGGTCAGCTCACTCTGCCGCGGACGTAGACCCACTCGCCGTCGTGCCTGACGAACCGGCTGACCTCGTGCAGTTCGCCGGGCGTCGAGCCGTCCAGGTAATGGGCGCGGAACTCGACCGTGCCCTTGTCGTCCCCGGGGCCGCCGTTCTCCTCCCGGACGATCTCCAGGCGCACCCATCGGGTCCCGGAGTCGAAGTCGATGCCCTCCGGACGCGTGGCGGGATGCCAGCTCCGCAGCAGGTACGCCTCGTCCCGCTCGGCGAACGCGCTGAACCGCGACCGCATCAGCTCCGCGGCGGTCTCGGCCCGCGCCTCGCCCCGATGCAGCCGCCCGCAGCAGTCCTTGTACCGGGGCCCGGCAGCACAGGGACACTTCTTCGACTTGGGCACCGATTTCGCCACGTCCCGATTCTGTCAGGAGTCGCCGGGGACGACGCCGACGCCGCTGTAGTGCGGAACCTCCGGGCCCGGCGGCCGCGTCGGGTCGGGGCGCCACCGCGAGCACGACACGACCCCCGGCTCCACCAGCCGCGCGCCCACGAAGAGTTGCTCGATCTGTTGCGGGGACCGGGCGCGGATCGGCGTCCCGCCGCGGTCCATGACCTCCCGCACCGCCCGCCGCATCGCCGCGCCGTCCAGTTCGTCGGTCGTGGCGTCACAGGTGTGCGAGATGACCAGGTAACTGCCCGGCGCGAGCCTGCGGACCAGCCGCGCGACGATCTGCTCCGCCTCGTCGTCGTCCAGGATGTGGTTCAGCACCCCGAGCAGCATCAGCCCGACCGGGCGGTCGAGGTCCAGCGTGCGGGCCGCGCCGGACAGGACGTCCTCCGTGTCGCGGATGTCGGCCTCGATGTAGTCGCACGCCCCCTGGGGGGTGCTGGTCAGCAGGGCACGGGCGTGGTCGAGGACCAGCGGGTCGTTGTCCACGTAGACGATCCGGGACGACGGCGCGATGCGCTGCGCCACGTCGTGGGTGTTGTCGACGGTGGGGAGGCCCGATCCGAGATCCAGGAACTGCCGTATCCCCGCCGTGACGAGGAAGCGCACCGCGCGGCCGAGGAAGGCGCGGTCCTGCTGGGCCGAGCCGGCGATCCCCGGCAGCACCCGGAGGACGGCGTCACCGGCCTCGCGGTCCACGGGGTAGTTCTCCCGGCCGCCGAGCCAGTAGTCCCAGATCCGCGCCGACTGCGGCACGCTCGTGTCGATCTCCGGCCGCGGTCGCTTCGCCATCACCGGTCCCTCCGGACGATATTTGCCGTTCCCTACCCATCTCTGGACCCTGCATGTCCATCACGGGGTAGTGGCCGCCCGCTGGGCAGAAACTGCTGAACGCGGACCGGATGATGGCGGAACACTGACGAAATCCTGGTGGCGCGAGGCTGGTTCGGTTTCCGGCCTGCGCTGGTCTCGGCACGCCCGGCGGGCCCGCCGGCACCGACCCTTGTCCGCTTCCGGGCGCGGCGTTACCGTCTTGCTTAGCTGATAGGAAAGTTTCCTATCAGATGGAGTCTCCATGCAGCCCCCGCTCCCCCCAGTGCACGGCGCGCGTCGAACACGACCCACCCCGAACGCAAGGGAATCCCCGCATGAAGAAGACAGGACCCAGGCTCGCCGCCATCGTGGCGGGCCTCGGCATCGCCCCCCTCCTCTCCGTGATCCTTCCGGCGTCCGCCGCCCACGCCCACGGCTACGTCTCGGCGCCGCTGAGCCGGCAGGCCCAGTGCGCGCAGCGCATCGTCCAGTGCGGCGCCATCCAGTGGGAGCCGCAGAGCGTCGAAGGGCCGAAGGGCCTGCGCAGCTGCAGCGGCGGCAACGCCCGGTTCCGCGAGCTGGACGATGACGGCAAGGGCTGGCGGGTCACCTCCGTCGGCAACACGGTGACCTTCACCTGGACGTTCACCGCCCGGCACCGCACGCTGAACTACGAGTACTACGTCGGAGGCCGGCGCGTCGCGGTGGTCGACGGCCACGGCCAGCAGCCGCCCGCCACCGTCTCGCACACCATCGGCCTCGGCGGCGTCAGCGGCCGGCAGAAGGTCCTGGCCGTGTGGAACATCGCCGACACCGCCAACGCCTTCTACGCCTGCGTCGACCTGGAGGTGCGGTGACACCGCAACGCACCCGGACACCGCAACGCACCCGGACACAGCAGCGCACCCTGATACCGCAACGCGTCCTGGCGCTGCTCGGCGCCGCGATCCTCGCGGTCGCGACGATGTCCGCCGTTCCGTCCCCTGCCACCGCGTCGCAGGCCGCCGCGGCGGCGTGCAACGCGCCGAACTGGGTGGCCGGGCAGTGGTACCCGGTCGGCAGCATCGTCCGGTACACCGACGGCAACCACTACATCGCCGTCCATGAGAACCCGGGCTACGACCCGGTGATCAGCCACTGGTTCTGGGACCCGTACACCTGCGACGACCCCGGCGGGCCCGGTGGCCCGGGCGGGTTCGTCGTGAGCGAGTCGCTGTTCCAGCAGCTGTTCCCGAACCGCAACTCCTTCTACACCTACGCCGGTCTGACCTCGGCCATCGCCGCCTTCCCCGCGTTCGCGGCCACAGGCAGCGACACGACGCGGAAGCAGGAGGCGGCGGCGTTCCTGGCCAACGTCAGCCACGAGACGGGCGGGCTCGTCCACATCGTGGAGCAGAACAGCGCCAACTACCCGCACTACTGCGACCGCGGCCAGCCCTACGGCTGTCCTGCCGGGCAGGCGGCCTACTACGGCCGCGGCCCCATGCAGCTCAGCTGGAACTTCAACTACAAGGCGGCGGGCGACGCGCTCGGCCTCGACCTGTTGCACAACCCGTGGCAGGTGGAGCAGAACTCGGCCGTGGCGTGGAAGACCGCCCTCTGGTACTGGATGACCCAGCGCGGTCCGGGCTCGATGACCGGCCACAACGCCATGGTCAACGGGCACGGCTTCGGCCAGACGATCCGCAGTATCAACGGCAGCATCGAATGCGACGGCGGTAACCCCGCCCAGGTGCAGAGCAGGGTGGACACCTACCGGAGGTTCACTGAGCGCCTGGGCGTGCCCACCGGCGGCAACCTGACCTGCTGATCGCATCCGTTGGCTACGGCGGCGTGAACCCGCGCCTGCTGTAGGACGGTCACCGGGGCGGGCGGCTGTGTCCGCCCGCCCCTCGGTGTCACCGGCCGGAGCAGTCCGGGGCGATGGTTCCGGCCGAGCCGGTGCCGATGAAGCCGAACGTGGTGGTGGCCCCGGCGGCCAGGGACCCGTTCCACGATTCGTTCGCCGCGGTGACCGCCGTGCCCTCCTGCGTCACCTTGGCGCCCCAGGACTGGGCGACGGTCTGGCCGCCGCCGAACGTCCAGGAGACCTGCCATGCCGTGAGCGGGTCCGTCCCGGTGTTGCGGACGGTGACCTCACCCTGGAAACCGCCCTGCCAGGACCCCGTCGTCTCGTAGGAGGCGCTGCACGCGGTCCCGCCAGGGGGAGTGGTCGGTGTGGTGGTCGGGGTCGTCGGCGGGGTCGTCGGCGTGGTGTCGGAGGTGTCGCCGTAGATGACGCCACGGCCGTTCGTGCCGAGATAGACGCGGCCGTAGACGCGCGGGTCGCCGGTGAGGGCCTCGCCCGCGTTGCCGTACTGGTGCTGGTCGTCGTTGATGCGCGTCCAGGTGCCGCCCGCGTCGTTCGACCGGAACAGCCCGGTCACGCCGCCGACCGTCCCCATCAGGTAGAGCGCCTGGTGGCTCGCGCCCGGGGCGGCCTTGCCGAAGCCCACGTTCACGGCGTCGGAGATGTTCGAGATCTTGGTGAAGCTCGCGCCGGAGTCGGTCGAATGGAACAGGCCGGTGTCGCCCGCGAGCCAGATGTCGCCCTCCCCGCCGGGCAGCGCCTTGAAGTGGACCCCGCTGGTCGGCAGCCCGGACGCCGCCGCCGAGAACGACGCGCCTCCGTCGGTGCTGACGTAGAAGCGGCCGCCCGAGACCGCGTAGAACTTGCTCGCGTTCACCCGGTCCGACTCGACGATCGCGTTGGCGGGCACGCCGGACGACTGGCTCCAGCTGTTGCCGAAACCCACCGAGTGGACGACCGGCTGGCCGCTGTCACCGGGCGCCCAGACGAAACGGCCGCCGTCCGCCGCGGCGGCGACCGTGCCGCCGTTGTTGACGCCGCCGGGCTCGGTGCCCTGGAACCAGTTCGCCCCGCCGTCCGTCGAGAACGCCACGTGGCTGTCGTTCGGGCGATCCGAGTCGGTGAAGTTCCCGGCCCGCACGACCACGCCCGGATTGGCCTCGGCGTAGTCGAGGCTCGTCGTGCTGGTGAACACGGGCTGGGTGAACATCGTCCGCGGAACGGCCCCGAGGTCGGCGTGCCGGAACCCGCCGATGTCGCCGAGCCCGCTGATCAGCGGCGCGCCGGACGGCGGGCTGACCAGGTCCAGGACGGCGGTCTCCTCCAGGCCCTTCACCATGGGCCGGATCCCGATCTGGCCGCCCGCGTCCCACTTGGTGAGGTCCTCGGTGCCGTAGATCGTCGCGCCCGTCCCGTACATCAGCCGGTCGGAGTCGAACGGGTCGATCTCCACCGACTCGTTCATCCAGCCCAGCTTCGGGGTCACCTCGGGCGGCGCCGGGTTGGACCCGAACGTCAGCCAGGGCACTTCCGAGATGTCGTGGGTGTAGCGGAAGCTCCGGTCCGGGTAGCTCGTCCAGTCCCAGATGCGCGTCCAGGTCGCGCCGGCGTCGGTGCTGCGCCACATGATCATGTCGGGCCACCAGGACACCTGCGTGGCGACCATCAGCGTGTCGGGGTCCTGCCGGTCGATCGTCAGGCCGCTGTAGCCGAAGTACGCGTCGGAACTGCTGGACGGCACGGGGCTGATCTGCGTCCACGCGCCGGAGCGCGTGTCGAGTTTCCACACGTCGCCCTTAGCGCCGCTGTAGGGGCCCGCGGTGTCGCTTGTCGCGATGTAGAGGACGTGGTTGGTCGCGTCCAGCACGCCCTTGTGCGCGATGTAACCCGTGGGCTGACCGGGTACCCGCTCCCAGGTCGCGCCTGCGTCGGTGCTGCGGTAGACGGTGTTCTGCTTGTCCGCGACTCCGGCGTAGATCGTCCTGGTCGGCGTGCCCGCCGTGCCGTCGCTCTCGTCGAACGTCACCCAGACCACGCCCGGCCGGTGGCTGCCATAACCGCTGCTGTCGCCGGGATCGTCGGCGTAGTCGCCCGGGTTCGGGAAGCTGTTCACCTTCGCCCAGGTAGCGCCCTGGTCGGTGCTCCGCCACAGCCCGTTGCCCTCGGGCGTCCCCAGGTAGAGCACCCGGTTGTCGTGGGGGTCGACCGCGAGCCGTTCGCCCATTCCGCGTCCCGGCATGTTGCCGCCCAGCTTGAACGGCAGTTCCGCCGTCCGCCACGTCCTGCCCCGGTCGGACGAGCGCAGCACCGCGCCGTTGTTGGGATCCCAGTCATTGGTGTACATCCCGGCGGCCGCATAGACCCGGTTCGCGTCAACCGGATCGGCGGCCAGGCTGACCACGCCGTTGTACCCCCACTCGTCCCACCCGACCCAGTCCAGCAGCGGCACCCACTGCCTTCCCGGCTGGTCCCACCGATAGGCCCCGCCGATGTCCGTGCGCGCGTAGACGAGGTTTCTCTCCTTGCGGCTGAAGATGATGCCGGGTACGAATCCGCCCCCGTCGATCCGCACGTTCTTCCAGGCATAGGTCTCGGCGGCGGGCGCCGCGGGCGCGGCGGTGGCGACCCCCACCACCGCCCCGGCGACCAGCGCCAACGTGGCCGCGACGGCCCCCACCGCGCGAGTGAACGATCTCCGCATCGGACAAGCCCTCCAGGTCGGCGACACCGCTGTCCAGGAGAGTGATCGAAGCGATTCGACTCGTCAACGTGTTTCACGAGGCGCCGCTGCGCTCCGCGGAATTGCCCGTTCGACCAGCCCTGACAAGGCTCGGCCCGATGAAAGAAGACCCGTGGGTTTCAAGGAAAAGCGGAATGGCGCCGGTTCTCAGGCGCGTTCGAGGGACGTGCGGGCCCACCGCGCCGCCTGGAGGGCGAGTTCGTCCTGCCGCTCCCGTCCGCTGTCGTACCGGATCTCGGACACCAGGTTGCCGACGCCGAAGAAGACGACGGCACCGCCGTCCGGGCCGGTCGTCGCGAAGGCGGCCTCGCCGAGGGCGGAGAGCGGCGTGACCCGCTCGGTCGCGTTCTCCCGCTCCTCGGCGAGCAGCCGGCGGGCCGCCGCCGTGCTCGCCGCGGTGCGGAGCGTGAGCCTGAGCCGCTCGTCCCCCTCCGCGGTGGCGGAGGTCTGCCAGACGCACTCCTTGCGCGGCTGGCCGGTGTCCGAGTCGGGGCTCTCATCGGCGTGATTGTGGAACGTGCGCACCAGCTCGCCCGCCTGCTCGGCGGTGATGAGCCCGCACGGGGCGGGCGCGGTCGCGAACCGCACCGGTTCGGCCGTGCTCGGGGACGGGGACGGCGTCTCCCGCGCCGCCGGTGGCGGCGGCTCCTCCCGATCGCGAAGCACGATGACCAGCACGGTCACGACGACCACCACCGTCGCCACCGCGCCGGCGAGGGCCGCGACGAGCCAGCCCCGGCCGGTTTTCGGCGGCCCGGCGGGAACGGTGGGACGTCCGTCATAGGCGGGCTGCGGCGACGTGACCGGGGCGGCCGGAGGGGGAGGAGCCGTGTGCTCGCCCGTCACCAGCCCCCGCAGGAACGCCTCGGCCGCCTCCGCGTCGAGGCGCGCGGCCGGGTCCTTGACCAGAAGCCCCATCACCAGCGGTTCGAGCGGCCCGGCGGCGCGAGGCGGAGCCGGCTCGTCCGACAGGACGGCCCCGAGCGTCCCCATCATGCTGCTGCGCGCGAAGGGCGGGCGGCCCTCGGCCAGGGCGTACAGCGTCGCGCCCAGGGACCACAGGTCGGAGGCGGGACCGCTGAGGTCGTCCCGCACCCGCTCGGGCGCCATGTAGGCAGGGGACCCGATCAGCGTACCCGGTCGCGTGAGCGTGGCGTCGCCCTCCAGCGCGGCGATGCCGAAGTCGGTGAGGATGGCGCGCCCGTCCTCGCGGAGGAAGATGTTGGCGGGCTTGACGTCCCTGTGCAGCACCCCTTGGGCGTGGGCGGTGCGGAGGGCCCCGAGGATCTCCAGGCCGATGCGCGCCACCCGGTCGGGCGGCAGCGGGCCGTCGGCGGCGAGCACCGCGTCCAGGGAGCGGCCGGGAAGCAGGTCCATGACGATGCACGGTCCGCCCTCCTCGACCACGACGTCGTGCACGGTGACGATCGACCGGTGCTGCAGCAGAGCGGCCGCCCTGGCCTCGCGCAGGGCGCGCTGTGCCGCGTGCTCGCGCTGCTGCGCGCTCAGATGGCCGGGGAGCAGGAGTTCCTTGACCGCCACGTCCCGGCCGAGCAGTTCGTCGTGGGCGAGCCAGACCACGCCCATCCCGCCCTCGCCGAGGCGCCGGACGAGCCGGTAGCGGCCGGCGAGCGTGCGCGGCGACGTGGTCACGCCGCCGCCCGCGCGATCTGCCGCGCCGCCTGGCGGACCTCGCCGGGGGACGCGGTGCCGCGCTCGTACATGTGCTCGACCCGCAGCACCGAATTCTTCACCCGCAGCACCACACCGGATATGTCCATGGGCTTGGACAGACCCGTGGAAGTGTAGGAGAAGGCTTCGTCACCCACCCCGCTGAGGTTGCTCGCCCCGCTTCCCCGCGCCTTTACGTGGTTCACGTCGATCTCGGGCCATCCCCAGTAATGGACCCCGCCCCGGGACGCGTTCTTCGTGCTCACGAATTTGTTGTGCGCCTCGGCCGGCGACCGCGACGGCGGGTCACCGGCGGAGCGGCCGAGATCAGTGATCACGACTCCGCGTTTCGCGGCGGCCCACCCGCAGGAATCGTCCTCGTCCTCGACCAGCGGCTTTCCCTGCCGGAGCAGGTGGCTCACCTGCCGCCGGGTGAGCAGCCCGCACAGATCGAGCGCGGGAGCGGACGGCGTCGCGGACGGCGTCGCCTGCGGGCTGGAAGACGCCGCCTGCGGCGCGGCCGACCCCGCCGCCCCCTGAGTCGGCCGGGGCTCGTCCCCTCCATCGGAGGCATTGACGGCCAAGGCGACGATGAACAAGGCGCCGGTCGCGGCCAATGCGACGCCCGCCGCGATGGGTATCCATATCCGCCGAGGGTCTTTCTTCGTGGGAGCGGGCGGAGGCATCGGAGCGGCACCGGGCAGCCCGGACGGCATTCCGGCGGACACATTCCGCAGAACCCGCCGCACGTCCTCCGTCTTCGGCCGCGCGGACGGCTCCTTCTGCAGCAGATACCACAGCAGCGGCGAAAGGGACCCTGCCCGCTGCGGCGGCGCCGGTTCCTCGGTCAGCACGGCCCCGAGCGTCGCCATCGAGCTCTCCCGCTCGAACGGCGGCCTTCCCTCGACCGCCGCGTAAAGGGTGGCGCCGAGCGACCAGAGATCGGACTCGGGGCCGCCCGGCTGCTCCCGCAGCCGCTCAGGGGCGATGTATCCGGGCGAGCCGACGAACGTCCCGGTGCGGGTGAGACCCGGGTCCGCCTCGATGCTCGCGATGCCGAAGTCGGTCAGCACGACCCGGCCGTCCTCGGCGAGGAGCACGTTGCCGGGCTTGACGTCCCGGTGCACGACGCCCTTCTCGTGCGCGGCGTCGAGCGCGTCCAGCACCTGCAGGCCGATCTGGGCCGCGGCCTGGGGCGTGCGCGGGCCGTCCCGCCGGAGCACCTCGCCGAGGGACGCGCCGCTCACCAGCTCCATGACGATCCACGGCCGCTCGTCCTCGATCACCACGTCGTGCACGGTGATGACGCCGGGATGGTCGACCAGCGCCGCCGCCCGCGCCTCCCGCTGCGCCCGGGCGGTCGCCACCCGGCGCTCCTCCGCGGTGAGGACGTCCGGGAAGACGATCTCCTTGACCGCCACGGTGCGGCGCAGCGTCTCGTCCGCGGCCGACCAGACGGTGCCCATCCCGCCGCTGCCGAGCCGTTCCCGGAGGCGGTACCGCCCGGCGAGCACCCGTTCGGACATCTGAGCGTCGGTCCTTCCCCATCGTTCCGAGCGCGCGTCGAACACACGGTAGCGCCTGGAGATCACCCCGGACGAAGCGGAGAAATGCCCCACTTTGACCAGGTATTGGCCATCAAATCCCCGTGTGTCGCTATCGGTCGGGTATGGCGCTCGCTGAAAGCGCTGGGAGGAGTTCCGATCATGACCGCACCACTCAAGGCCGGGCCGGGCCGCGACTGGGCCGACGCCTTCGCCGCGGCCAGCAACGACGATCCCGAGATCCAGGCCCACGGCAAGTACTTCACCTGCACCTACCTCCTCGACGCCACCGACCGCAGCTACGCGATCAAGGTGGAGTCGGGGCGGGTCACCGAGGTCACGACGGACCCGGGTCCGCTCGATGTGCCCTACCACTTCGCGATCCGGGCGGGCACCGACACCTGGCGCGGCTTCGGCGAGCCGGTGCCCGCGCCGATGCACCACGGGATCTGGGCCGCCAGCTTCCAGCGGGACATGCGGCTCGAAGGGGACGTCCTGGTCCTCATGCAGAACCTGCGCTGCATCACCCGGCAGATCGAGCTGCTCCGCGTCGTCGGCTCACCGGTCTGAGGAAGGAGATCATCGTGAGCAGGATTTCCCCGGTCACCGGGCACTACGTGACAGTCGAGGCCGACGGCCTGGAGTACAAGGTCTTCTACCTGGAGAACGGCACCGGGCAGCCTCTGGTCTGCCAGCACACCGCGGGATGCCACAACCACCAGTGGCGCGACCTGCTGGAGGACACGGCGATCACCGCGAACCACCGCGTGATCGCCTACGACCTGCCCCGCCACGGCAAGTCCGACCCGCCCGAGAACACCGAGTGGTGGAAGGAGGAGTACAAGCTCACCGCGGACCACTTCGTCAACTTCATCGTCGCCCTCTGCGACGCCCTCGAACTCGAGGACCCGATCTTCATGGGCTCCTCGTTCGGCGGAAACGTCGCACTCCAGCTCGCCCTGCGCCACCCCGACCGCTTCGCGGGCGTCCTGTCGGTCGAGGGCGCCGACTACTCACCCGGCTTCTACCTCGACTGGTGGCAGCACCCGCACGCCAACGCCGCCCAGGTCTGCGCGAGCGGCGTTTGGGACCTGATGGCCCCCCAGTCACCCGAGTCCGACCGCTGGAAGACCTGGTTCTACTACTCCCAGGGCTCCGAGGCGTTCAAGGGCGACCTGCACTTCTACTCCGTCGACCACGACCTCCGCGAGGACCTGGACAAGATCGACGGCAACCGCTGCCCCGTGGTGATGCTCACCGGCGAGTACGACTACCTCACCACCCCGGAGGACAGCGCCCGCACCGCCGGCGCGATCCAGAACGCCACCTTCATCAAGATGGAGGAAATCGGCCACTTCCCGATGAGCGAGAACCACCGCGTCTTCCGCGACTACCTACTGGAGGCCCTGAAAACCCTGGAAAGCAAAACCCCCGCCT
The DNA here is from genome assembly GCF_004348575.1 of Actinomadura sp. 7K534. Lineage (NCBI taxonomy): Bacteria > Bacillati > Actinomycetota > Actinomycetes > Streptosporangiales > Thermomonosporaceae > Actinomadura > Actinomadura sp. 7K534. The sequence continues at coordinate 2,061 of NZ_SMKB01000157.1, read as the reverse complement.
AACCCTCAGAGGGCTGGGGCGGCCCAGGTCAGGGGGCGTGTTCGTGCTGCTGATCGGGCGCCTCCGGCAGGATTCGAACCTGCGACACCCGCTTTAGGAGAGCGGTGCTCTATCCCCTGAGCTACGGAGGCGTGTCGTCGCTCGCGGCAAGAGCGTAGCGGACGGCACCTACAGGGTAGGGGACGGAACCCGTTGCGCGCTCCCTCTTAAGGGGCGGCTGGGGCCTCTAGGCCAGGTGGGGCCGCGGTGGGTACGCTTCGGTGCCGTGACGGGTCGGCATCGCGGGCAGCCCAGTGGCAGGTCTGCCGAGGACGAGGTGGCTGAGCGTCCGCCCAGAAGCAGGCGGAGGCTCGCGGTCGCCGCTGGTTCCGGCGCGCTCCTGGTGACGGCTTCCTTAATCGCTTTCGGGCTGCGCGATGAGCCCGCGGACAACGAGCCGCATACGGCGGCCACCTCCGTGCAGCAGCAGGTGCCGGTCATCCCCGGGGTCGAGCCGACGTACGGGGAGTACGTGGCGCCCGAGGCGGAGCCGCAGGTGGCGACGAAGGCGCCCCCGAGGCCGACGCCCGTCCCCACGACCACACCGAGCAGGACGAAGCCCGCTGCGACCCCGACGCCGTCCCGCGCCAGGACCAGGAGGCCGTGCCCGCCGGAGTGGCAGGAGGTCTGGTGGATGCGCCGGTGGTGCGACGACCGCCGTGATCGCGATGGTGACCGTGGCCGCTGAACCGATTACGCACAGGTCATCGTAGAACGTGTAGTACCGTTCTGCCGCTGTTCCGCATTTGGGCATCAGGAGGAAAACCACCGTGCCGAACCCCCGGTCGGCGGCGCTGACCGCGGTCTTCCTGGTGATGACCATGTTCGCTCCGCACGGTGTCGCCGTCGCGGCCGACGCCGACTCCGTGGAGTCGCTGCGCCGTGAGGCGTCGAAGGCTCGCACCGAGCTGGAGAAGGCCACGAAGCAGATGCAGACCCGGAAGAAGGACCTCGCGGCCTCCCAGGTCAAGCTCCGCAGCACGCTGAAGGACCTGGCGGTCGCCGAGGCCGAGCTGAACCGGATCCGCGAGCCGCTCGCGAGGCTGGCGAACAGCTCGTACCAGCAGAGCGGGGCCGTCGGGTCCATGTCCATCTTCGGCGGCGGCGACCCGGGCCAGGCGCTGCGTTCGACGGCGGACGTCACGCTCCTCGCCAGGTCGCAGCAGGCCCTTGTGGACCGTGCCGACGAACTGCAGTCGCGGCGCAAGCGCCTCGCCTCGACCGCCCAGGAGCTCCAGTCGAGCAACGCGGTCGAGCAGACCCGCCTCCAGCAGGAGGTGGACGGGCTGAAGACCAAGTCGGCGCAGCTCACCAAGCAGCTCAACGCGATGCTCGACAAGCTGTCGGTGAGCCGGCTGAAGCGGCTGCAGCTCACGTGCGACGAGGGCCTCGCCACCGAGGCCAAGCAGTTCCCCAACGGGCTGATCCCGTCGAAGTACCTCTGCGCCCTGCCGCAGAAGGGACACCGGCTCCGCGCGGACGCCGCACTCGGCTTCTACAAGCTGAACGCCGCCTACAAGCGCCGCTTCGGCCGCGACATGTGCGTCACCGACGCGTACCGGAGCCTCTCCGAGCAGCACTCCGTCTACGCCCGGAGACCCGGTTTCGCGGCCGTCCCCGGGACGAGCAACCACGGCAAGGGACAGGCCCTCGACCTCTGCGGCGGCATCCAGAGCTCCGGCTCCATCCAGTTCAACTGGATGGAGGCCAACGCCGAAAAGTACGGCTGGTACCACCCGGCCTGGGCCTACAGCAACCCCTTCGAACCCTGGCACTGGGAATTCGGCACCGAATCCGAATACGAGTAACCCACCCATCCGCCCCCGCCGGAACGGCCCGCGGTCATGTTGGTGAGACCGGGCCGGCCGTTCGGCGGTGGGGCGGGGAAGAGCGCGGCTCACGTGCGACGAGGGCCTCGCCACCGAGGCCAAGCAGTTCCCCAACGGGCTGATCCCGTCGAAGTACCTCTGCGCCCTGCCGCAGAAGGGACACCGGCTCCGCGCGGACGCCGCACTCGGCTTC
>NZ_SMKB01000156.1:0-17316 GCF_004348575.1 Actinomadura sp. 7K534 | reverse complement strand
CCCCCAGCCTCTCCTTCCTCCGCGACTTCGGCCCCCCGATCGGCCCGTACCTGTTCGTGATCTGGGCGCTGCTGCTGATCGCGGCGATGTCCAACGGCGTCAACCTCACCGACGGGCTGGACGGCCTCGCCGCCGGCCCGGCCGGGATGGTGCTGGCCGCCTACGTCATCATCGGCAACTGGCAGCTGCGCAACAGCTGCGAGTTCGCGCTCGACCCGAAGTGCTACACCGTCCGCGACCCCCTCGACCTCGCGGTCGTCGCGGCGGCCGTGCTCGGCGGCGTGTTCGGCTTCCTGTGGTGGAACGCCCCGCCCGCGAAGATCTTCATGGGCGACACCGGGTCGCTGGCGCTCGGCGGCGTCCTGGTCGGCCTGGCGATCCTCACCCGCACCCAGTTCCTGCTCGCCATCCTGTGCGGGCTGATCGTGATGATCACCCTGTCGGTGATGATCCAGGTCGGCGGGTTCAAGATGACCGGCAAGCGCGTGTTCAAGATGGCCCCGCTGCAGCACCACTTCGAGCTGTCCGGCTGGGCCGAGACCACGATCGTCGTGCGGTTCTGGCTGATGTCCGCGCTGTTCGTCGCGATCGGCATCGGCCTGTTCTACCTGGAATGGATGCCGAAGAATTGAGCGGCCGCCGCCGGGAGTGCGGGCCGGGCCGTGCCGGCGGCGCCGGGGCGTTCGCGCGACACGCGTCCGATGTCCCCGCCGCGGGCGCCCCCGGCCCCGACACTGGGGCCATGAACCGCGCCGTTGCCGAGCCCCCCGGGCGCGCCCGCCGCGCCGCCGGGCGCCGCGCCGGAACCGTCCGGTAGACATGGCCGCCGTACCGGCCGACGAGGACGACGGCGGCCGCCCGGGGCCGCGCGAGCAGGTCGTCGCCGCCATCGGGCTGCTCGACCGTCCGCTGACGTCCTACTACCTGGTGCTGGGCTGCACGGTCATGCTGCTCGCGCTGGGCCTGACGATGGTGCTGTCGGCGTCCAGCGTCGCCCAGATCCAGGCGACGGGCTCGGCGTTCACGCTGTTCCAGAAGCAGGCCCTGTGGATGGCGATCGGGCTGCCCGGCATGTGGCTGGCGTCCCGCCTGCCCGTGCGGACGTTCCGCGCGCTCGCCTACCCGATGCTGCTGCTCGCGATCGTGATCCTCACACTGGTGCTGGTCCCCGGGCTCGGCCGCAGCGCGGGCGGCGCGACCCGCTGGGTCGACCTCGGGCCGGTGCAGGTGCAGCCGTCCGAGCTGGCCAAGCTCGCACTCGTGCTGTGGGGCGCCGACCTGCTGGCCCGCAAGGACCGCCTCGGCCAGCTCACCGAGTGGCGGCCGCTGCTGGTCCCGCTGATGCCGGGCGCGGGACTGCTGGTCCTGCTGGTGATGATGGGCAGCGACCTCGGCACCACGCTGGTGCTGCTCACCATCTTCCTCGGGCTGCTGTGGGTCGTCGGCGCGCCCGGCCGGCTGTTCGTCGGCATGGCGGGGCTGGTCTGCCTGCTGGTGTCGATCCTCATCGTCGTCGAGCCGTACCGGATGCAGCGGCTCACCGGCTTCCTCGACCCGTCCGGCAACCAGCTCACCACGAACTACCAGAGCACGCAGGGCCTGTACGCGCTGGCGTCCGGCGGCCTGTTCGGCACGGGGCTCGGGGAGGGCCGCGCCAAGTGGGACTACCTGCCCGAGGCCGAGACCGACTTCATCTTCGCCATCATCGGGGAGGAGTTCGGGCTCGTCGGCACCCTCGTCGTCCTGTCGCTGTTCGGGCTGCTCGCCTACGCCGGGCTGCGGATCGCGCGGCGGGTGAAGGACCCGTTCACCCGGCTCGCCGCGGCGGGCGCGACGGCGTGGCTCGTCGTGCAGGCCATCGTGAACATCGGCGCGGTCATCGCCGTCCTACCCATTACCGGGATCCCGCTTCCGCTGGTGTCCTACGGCGGTTCGGCCCTCATCCCGAGCCTGTTCGCGCTCGGGATGCTGCTCGCGTTCGCCAAACGCGAGCCGGGTGCCAGGCAAGCACTCTCCGCACGGGGCCCCGGACCGGTCGTGAGGGCTCTAAGCTGGCTGGGTCTGGCACGGCGCTGAACCCCCTCCGGGGGCCGGGGGCCTCCCCGGACCGACTCGCCCCCTCCGGGGTGCCGTCGCCGCGTCCGTGTGCGCGCCCGCACGCCGGACGTACGGCACCCGACAAGTCGAACACGCTGAGGAGTTGTCAACCAGCATGAGGGTTGTCCTGGCCGGCGGCGGCACCGCCGGACACATCGAGCCCGCACTGGCTCTCGCGGACGCGCTGCGCCGCAACGACCCCAACGTCGGGATCGTCTGCCTCGGCACCGAGCGGGGCCTGGAGACGCGCCTCGTCCCGCAGCGCGGCTACGAGCTCGCCCTGATCCCCCCGGTGCCGCTGCCGCGCACCCTGACCCCGCAGCTGCTGTCGGTCCCCGGCCGGCTGCGCGGCGCGATCAACGCGGCGGCGGCCGTCCTCGACCAGGCCCGCGCCGACATCCTCGTCGGGTTCGGCGGCTACGTCGCCACCCCCGGCTACCTGGCCGCGCGCAAGCGCAAGGTGCCGATCATCGTCCACGAGGCCAACCCCAAGCCCGGCCTCGCCAACAAGCTCGGCGCGCGCTTCACCGACCACGTCGCGGTCTCGCACGCCGACTCGCCGCTGCCCAACCCGACCTTCGTCGGCATCCCGCTGCGCCGCGAGATCTCCACCCTCGACCGGCTCGCGATGGGCGACAAGGCCCGCTCCTACTTCGGGCTCCTGCCCGACCTGCCGACCCTGCTGATCTTCGGCGGCTCGCAGGGCGCGCGCTCGCTCAACCAGGCCGCGGTGGCCGCCGCGCCGTACTTCCGGCAGGCGGGCATCCAGGTCCTGCACATCGTCGGGCCGAAGAACAACGAGCAGCCCGAGCCGGTGTCCGGCGGCCCCCAGTACGTCACGATCCCGTACTGCGACCGGATGGACCTCGCCTACGCCGCCGCCGACATGGCCATGTGCCGCGCCGGCGCGATGACCTGCGCCGAGCTGGCCGCGGTGGCGCTGCCCGCGGCGTACGTGCCGCTGCCGATCGGCAACGGGGAGCAGCGGCTGAACGCGGAGCCGATCGTCGCGGCGGGCGGCGGCCTCCTCGTCGACAACGCCGACCTCACGCCCGAGTGGATCGTGCAGAACGTGCTGCCGGTGCTGGGCGACCCCGGCCGGGTCGCGGCGATGTCGGAGGCCGCCGGGCGGATGGGCCGCCGGGACGCCGACGTCGCGCTCGCCCAGATGGTGTACGACGTGGTCCGCTCGGCGGGCACCGCCCGATGAGCATGGTCGATCCAAGCGGCGTCGTGCCCGCCGGCGAGCTCGGCCGGGTCCACTTCATCGCCATCGGGGGCGCGGGGATGTCCGGCATCGCCCGCATCATGCTGCGGCGCGGCATCGCCGTGTCCGGCAGCGACGCGCGCGACTCCGAGCTGCTCACCCAGCTCGGCGACCTCGGCGCGAAGGTCTTCGTCGGGCACGACGCCGCGTACCTGGGCGACGCCGACACCGTGGTCGTCTCCACCGCGATCCGGGACGGCAACCCCGAACTGGTCGCCGCCCGCGAGCGCGGCCTGCGGATCCTGCACCGCTCCGCCGCGCTCGCCTCGCTGATGGCGGGCCGCCGGGCGGTCGCGGTCGCCGGCACGCACGGCAAGACCACGACGACGTCGATGCTCACGGTCGCGCTCCAGCACGCGGGCGCCGACCCGTCCTACTGCATCGGCGGGCAGCTGGTCACCACCGGGCTCGGCGCCGACGAGGGCACCGGCGACGTGTTCGTCGCCGAGGCCGACGAGAGCGACGGCTCGTTCCTCATGTACACCCCGCACATCGCGGTCGTCACCAACGTCGAGGCCGACCACCTCGACAACTACGGCGGCTTCGAGATGGTGAAGGAGAACTTCGCCAAGTTCGCCGACCGGATCGAGCCCGGCGGGACGCTCATCGCCGGCGCCGACGACCCGGTCGCGGTGGAGCTGGCGGACCGGGCGCGGGCGCGCGGCCTGACCGTCCGGACGTACGGGGAGGCCGAGGGCGCCGACCTGCGGGTGACCGGCTTCACCCCGCGCGGTCTCGGCTCCCGGTTCCACCTCGGCGGGTTCGGCGAGGTCGAGCTGGGCGTCCCCGGCCGGCACAACGCGCTGAACGCCGCCGCCGTGGTCGCGGTCGCGCAGGCCCTCGGCCACGACGACGCGCCCGTCCGCGCGGGTCTCGCCGCGTTCGGCGGCGCGATGCGGCGGCTGGAGCGCAAGGGCGAGGCCGGCGGCGTCGAGGTGTTCGACAGCTACGCCCACCACCCCACCGAGCTGACCGCCGACCTGGACGCCACCCGCGACTACCTGGGCGAGAAGGAGGGCGGCGGCCGCATCGTCGCGGTCTTCCAGCCGCACCTGTACAGCCGCACCCGGTTCTTCGCCGCCGAGTTCGGCGCCGCGCTCGGCCTCGCCGACGTCGCCGTCGTCATGGACGTCTACGGCGCCCGCGAGGACCCGGAGCCCGGCGTCACGGGCGCGCTGGTCGCGGACGCCGTCCCGGCGGGCACCGAGACCGTCTACGCGCCCGTCCGCGCCGAGGTCCCCGGCCTCGCCGCCTCGCTGGCCCGCCCCGGCGACGTCGTCATCACCCTGGGCGCCGGCGACGTCACCGCGCTCGGCCCCACAATCCTGGACAACCTCGCCACCTGATCTTTTGCAGTCCAGGCCCACTTCGCTCGGCTAGCGGCTCGCTACGTGACCTGGCCTGTGCGAGCGCGGCATCGCTTCGCGATCTTCCCAGGGAGGCTCGCCATCGGCCTCGCCTCCCGGGTCAGGTAAGGCGCTCGCGTGCATGGCCGGGGTCACTTCGGACCACGTTCTATGACACGCCGCCGGAGTGCGGTCGGGCCCGGCCGGGGGAGAACGGTGCAAAGCTTGCGTCATGACCGAGTCGCAGACGGGTCGGCGGGCGGCACCGGAAGAGGAGCAGGAGCGCGAGCGGCGTGGTCGGCCGGCGCGGTGGAAGGTCGTGTTCGTCAGCCTGCTGGTCGTGGCGGCGCTCGCCGCGGTGACGTGGGTGCTGCTCGGCTCGCGGCTGCTGGTGGTTCGGCACGTCGAGGTGACCGGCACGGAGCTCGCCGCCCCCGACCGCGTCGTCGCCGCCGCCGGGATCAGCCTCGGCAAGCCGATGGCGCGGCTGGCGACCGGGGAGATCGGGGAACGGGTCGAGCGGCTCCGGGAGGTCGAGTCCGCGGAGATCGAGCGGCACTGGCCGGGCACCGTCCGCATCGTGGTGCGCGAGCGGATCCCCGTGGCCGCGTTCGAGCGCGGCGGGCGCCACCACCGCATCGACCGGCACGGTGTGGTCGTGGCTGACGGGGAGGCCAGGCCGTCCGGCCTTCCGGCGCTGGCCGTCGCCACGCCCGGACCGTCCGACCGGACGACGCTGGCCGCCCTGTCCGTGCTCTCCGGCCTGCCGGAATGGATGGCGAAGAACGTGCGCGAGGTCGGGGCGACCGGGCCCGAGGCGGTCACGCTGCGGATGGCGAGCGGGCAGACGGTGGTGTGGGGCGCCGCGGAACGGGCAGAGGAGAAGATCAGGCTGCTGGAGGCGCTGTGGCGCACGGCGGCGGGGCGGGCCGTCCGCACCGCCGACGTCAGCGCGCCCGAGGTGCTCAAGACGCAGTGACGCGCGGGCCGCCGGCACGAAGGCCGGCCGCTCTCGGGGACGTGTTCGCGGCGCCGTTCGGGTCCGGTGCGTGTGTCGCGGCGATTCCGGTCGCCCGATGGGGCACGCTTGAACGGCCGCCCGCGTCCGGCGGGCGGCGCGGACGGACCGATGCGCGAGGCGGGAGGGGACGGCGGCGTGCACTGCCCCGGAACAACCAGATCTCCTTCGCCGACCAGGGCAAATCCGTGCCCAGTGCGACACGCCGGTGGAGTTGGGGGGAGGTTAGTTGACCCTGGCCGTAAGGCCGCCCTACTGTCCGTATCAGTCCTCAGGTTGACATAACTGTAAGCCTCAGGTTGAGGGTGAGGGTTCAGGGTGACCGGCGAGCATGCCGGATCCCGCCCGGGCTCGGCCCGCAAAAAGCACACAGGTCAGGAAAACCGCGGCGGCACGGTCGGCAGACCGGGCAGGGCGGTCGGATAGAGCGGAAAGGCCCCTCGTCGTGGCAGCACCGCAGAATTACCTCGCGGTCATCAAGGTCGTCGGCATCGGCGGCGGCGGCGTCAACGCCGTCAACCGGATGATCGAAGAGGGACTCAAGGGCGTCGAGTTCATCGCGATCAACACGGACGCCCAGGCGCTGCTGATGAGTGACGCCGACGTGAAATTGGACGTGGGCCGCGAGCTCACCCGGGGCCTCGGCGCCGGCGCGAACCCGGACGTCGGCCGCAAGGCGGCCGAAGACCACCGGGAGGAGATCGAAGAGGTCCTCAAGGGCGCCGACATGGTGTTCGTCACCGCCGGAGAGGGCGGCGGCACCGGCACCGGCGGCGCGCCCGTGGTGGCCAACATCGCGCGCTCGCTCGGCGCGCTGACGATCGGCGTGGTCACCCGCCCGTTCAGCTTCGAGGGCAAGCGCCGCGCGATGCAGGCCGAGGCCGGCATCGAGACGCTGCGCGACGAGGTCGACACCCTCATAGTGATCCCCAACGACCGGCTGCTGTCGATCTCCGACCGGCAGGTCAGCGTGCTGGACGCGTTCAAGGCCGCCGACCAGGTGCTCCTGTCCGGTGTGCAGGGCATCACGGACCTCATCACCACCCCGGGCCTGATCAACCTGGACTTCGCGGACGTCAAGTCCGTCATGTCCGGCGCCGGCTCGGCGCTGATGGGCATCGGCTCCGCGCGCGGCGACGACCGCAGCGTCGCCGCGGCCGAGATGGCGATCTCCAGCCCGCTGCTGGAGGCCAGCATCGACGGCGCGCACGGCGTGCTGCTGTCGATCTCCGGCGGCTCCGACCTCGGCCTGTTCGAGATCAACGAGGCGGCGCAGCTGGTGTCCAACGCCGCCGCGCCCGACGCGAACATCATCTTCGGCGCGGTCATCGACGACGCGCTGGGCGACGAGGTCCGGGTGACGGTGATCGCCGCGGGTTTTGACGAGGGCCGACCCGTGAAGCCGGCCCCCGAACCGGAGAGCAAGCGCCTGCCACCGCCGCCGCGCCCGGTGCCGCCGCCCGCGTCGGCCAACCCGATCCCGAGCCGGGTCGGGCGGTCGGACGGCGGGCCCGCGCACCAGTCCGCCGCGCAGCCCGCGTCCCAGCAGCCCGCGCAGCAGGCGCCCCAGCAGTCGGTGGCGCAGGCCGCCGCCGCGCCGCAGCAGCCGCCGGCGTCCGCGGCCGCCCCCGCGCCGCCGCGCTCCGAGAGCGACCGGGCCCAGCCGCCCGCCGCGCCGGGCCGCGACGACCGGGCCGCCGGGCGCGGTGAGTCGGCCGAGCCCGCCCGGCCGGACGGCGCGTCCCAGCCGGGTCCGGCCGCCGACCGCGACTCCGCCGCGTCCGCGGGGGAGTCCGGCGGCTCGCGCGCACCCGCACCCCGGCCGTCCGCGGAGCAGTCGCCCTCGCGGGTGCACGCCGGGGAGAACGACGGCGGCGGCCCGGCCTCGTCCGGGCAGCGCCGCCGTCCCGTGGTGTTCGACGAGGACGACGACCTCGACGTCCCCGACTTCCTGAAGTGATCACCACCGTCGCCCTGGGGGGCGGCGTCGGCGCCGCCTTCACCGGACGCGCCGGCGGCGTGAGCCCCGACCCCTACGACTCCCTCAACCTGGGCGGCGCGGTCGGCGACGACCCCGCGGCCGTCCAGGAGAACCGGCGGCTCGCCGCCCGCGCGCTCGGCGTCGACCCCGGACGCACCGTCTTCATGCGGCAGGTGCACGGCGCCGACGTCGCGTTCGCCACCTCCACCGACCTCCCCGGGCCCGTCGACGCGACCGTCACCGACGTGCCCGGCCTCGCGCTCGCCGTGCTGGTCGCCGACTGCGCGCCCGTCCTGCTCGCCGACCCCGCGGCCGGGGTCGTCGGCGCCGCCCACTCCGGCCGCCCCGGGACCGCCGCCGGCGTCGTCCCCGCGCTGGTGAAGGCGATGTGCGAGCGCGGCGCGGAACCCGCCCGGATGACCGCCGCGATCGGCCCCGCCGCATGCGGCGGCTGCTACGAGGTCCCCGGGGCGATGCGGGACGAGGTCGCCGCCGTGGTCCCCGCCGCGTACTCCACCACGTCCGAGGGCACCCCCGGCCTCGACATCCGCGCCGGCATCGCCGAGCAGCTCGCCGCCGCCGGCGTGACCTCGGTGCGGGTCGACCCCCGCTGCACCATCGAGGACCCGGGCCTCTTCTCCTACCGCCGCGACGGCCGCACCGGCCGCTTCGCCGGCTACGTCTGGCTCAAGGGCGACGCGTGACCGAGGAGCGCGCCACCGAGGAGCGCCGCGCCGAACTCGCCGAGGGCATCGCCGGCGTCCGGGCGCGCATCGCCGCCGCCTGCGCCGCCGCCGGCCGGGACCAGTCGGAGATCACGCTGATCGCCGTCACCAAGACCTTCCCCGCGTCCGATGTGCGGCTGCTGGCCGGACTCGGCCTCACCGACATCGGCGAGAACCGCGACCAGGAGGCCCGCCCGAAGGCCGCCGAATGCGCCGACCTCCCCCTCACCTGGCACTTCGTCGGCCGGCTGCAGACCAACAAGGCCGGCGCCGTCGCCGGGTACGCCGACGTCGTGCACTCGGTGGACAGGCCCCGGCTGGTCACGTCCCTGTCGAATGCCGCCGTCCGCGCCGGCCGCGCGCTGCGCTGCCTCGTCCAGGTCTCCCTGGACGAGGGGACCCCCTCCGAGGTGCGGGAACGGGGCGGCGTGCCCCCCGTCGACGCACCCTCGCTCGCCGACCGGATCGCCGAGGCCGACGGCCTGGAACTCGGCGGGGTGATGGCCGTCGCCCCGCTCGGCGCCGACCCGCTGCCCGCCTTCACGCGGCTGGGCGAGGTCGCCGCCCGGCTGCGCCGGAACCATCCGGCCGCTTCGATCGTCTCTGCGGGTATGAGCGGCGATCTGGAACAGGCGATCGCGTGCGGCGCGACACACCTGCGGGTCGGTACGGCGTTGCTCGGCGGCCGACGGGCAATCGTCAGGTAATGTCCCCCGAGTGGTACCTGCCGCAACGCGGGACGCCACATCGGGTGGACGGAAGTCCGACGAACGGAAGTCCGACGACGGCGCCGGATGCGCCCGGAGCCGCGGCCACAGGACACGGAGGGGCGTATGGCCAGCGCGATGCGCAAGATGGCGGTCTACCTCGGCCTTGTGGAGGACGACCGCTACGACGACAAGTACGGCGACTACGACGACTACGAGCTCTACGACGAAGAAGCCGACACCGGGCAGGGCCGCCGTCGCGAGGACGAATCCGGCGGCCAGCTTACCCGAGCGGACGAGAGCGCGGACCGCGAACGCGACCATCACTCCACGTCGACGATCGAGCGGCGCTCGGTAGCGCTCTACGAGTCCGGTACCACCGACCTCGCGCGTATCACTACGCTGCACCCGAGGACCTACAACGAAGCGCGGACCATCGGGGAGCACTTCCGGGAGGGCACGCCGGTGATCATGAATCTCACCGAGATGGTCGACAGCGACGCCAAACGTCTGGTCGACTTCGCGGCGGGTCTCGTGTTCGGCCTGCACGGGAGCATCGAGCGTGTTACGAACAAGGTGTTCCTCCTGTCACCCGCCAACGTGGAGGTGACGGCGGAGGACAAGGCCCGGATGGCCGAACGAGGCTTCTTCAACCAGAGCTGAGAGCGTACTTGCGAGAGAACCAGTGAACATCGTTGGCACCATCCTGCAGGCGATCCTGTACTTCTTCCTCCTGTTCCTGATCGGGAGGCTGATCCTGGAGATCCTGCAGTCCTTCGCCCGGCAGTGGAGGCCGACCGGGGTCCTGCTGGTGATCGCCGAGGCGACCTACACCGTCACCGATCCGCCCCTGAAATTCCTTAGACGCTTCATCCCGCCCATCCGACTGGGTAACGTTGCGCTGGACCTCAGCTTCACCGTGCTCATCCTTGTGGTCTGGATCTTGATCATCATCGTCGGCTCCGCGTTCGGTGGAGTCTAGGTGGATCGGATACCGTCCTTTGGGACATACTCCAAGCGCGCCAAGGAGACGAGAACATGCCGCTGACACCCGCCGATGTGCGGAACAAGCAGTTCAGTACCACCAGGCTGAGGCCGGGGTACGACGAGGAGGAGGTGGACGCCTTCCTCGACGAGGTCGAGGCAGAGCTGGACCGCCTCATCCAGGAGAACGAGGAACTGCGGGCCAAGCTCGCCGAGTGCCTGCGCGGCAAGGTTCCCGCCATGGCCGCTCCCATCGTGGAGCCGAAGCCCGACGTCCAGAAGATCCCCGAGCCGCCGCGTCCCGAGCCGCAGCCGCAGCCCGAGCCGGAGCCCGTGCTCGGCGGCCTCGGCATGGCCCCCGCGCACAGCGGCGAGGACAACATGGACACCGCGGCCCGCGTGCTCGCGCTGGCCCAGCAGACCGCCGACCAGGCGATCGCCGACGCCCGCCGCGAGGCCGACGAGACGCTCGGCCGCGCTCGCCGCGAGGCCGAGGAGATCCTCGGCAAGGCCCGCCGGCAGGCCGACCAGATCGTCAGCGAGGCCCGCTCCCGCGCCGAGGCCCTCGACCGCGACGCGCAGGAGCGCCACCGTCAGGTCATGGGCTCGCTCGTGCAGCAGCGCGAGGAGCTCGAGCGCGAGGTCGACAACCTGCGCGCGTTCGAGCGCGAGTACCGCAGCCGCCTGAAGGTCTACCTGGAGGGCCAGCTGCGCGACCTGGAGGCCGGCAGCACCGAGACGGGTGCGTTCGCCGCCGTCCCGGGCGCCGCCCAGACGCAGAGCCCGCCGCAGACGGGCCCGCAGAGCACCGTCCCGCACGCCGAGAACCGCAACGGCGGCACCGGACCGGCGCCCGGCCAGTTCCCGCCGCCCGCCGAACACCAGCAGGTGCAGCACTCGGCCACCGGGGCCTTCCACTCCGGAGGCGACAACCCGCCGCACGAACGGCGCTGAACCGGCGTCGCGGGCGATAGTGTCTTCCCTACCGCCGGCGCCGAGGGTGGCATCGCGGCCATCCCGGCGGCGCGGGAGGAGTGCGGCAGGGGCGTGCCGGCCCGGAGCCGAGCGGCCTGAACGAGGGAGAGAAACCCTGTGATCATCCTGAGCGGCGTCCTCGTGGTCGTGGCGATCGCCCTGCTCGTCGCGGGCATCGTCGCCGGCAACGGAGACAGCGCGGAGGTCTTCAACCTGGACGCGCTGTTCGTGATCTACATTTCGATCGCGGTCAGCATCGTCTCGGCGCTCTGCCTGGCCATCGGGGTGTTCCTGCGCCGCAAGGAGATCTTCCCGGGCGCCGCGGCGGCGCCCGCCCGCAAGACCCGGAAGACCGCCAAGAAGGACAAGCGCAAGAAGCCCGCGCCCGCCGCGTCCACCGCGAGCGCGAAGGGCGCCCCGGCGACCACCGCCCCGGCGGCGGACCCGGCCGACGACGAGGTGGAGATCCCCGCCCCGCCGGCCGACGTCCCCGACGACGCGCTGGTGTTCGTCGTCCGCGGCCGCAAGCGCTACCACCTCGACACCTGCCGCCAGCTCGCCGGACGCGAGACCGAAGAGCTGACCTACGCCGAGGCCAAGGAGGAGGGGTTCAGCCCCTGTACCGCCTGCATGCCCGACACCGCACTGGCGGCGCGCGCCGCGGCGTCGGCACCAGCGTCCCCCGACGCGAGCAGGGCGGGCAGGGACGGGGCCCCGCCTCCGAAGCCCGGCGCGGCACGCCCCGAGGGCGGCCTGGCGGGCCTCGCCAAGCCGGCGCCCAGCCCGGCGCCCGCTCCCACTTCTTTCGACCGGACGGCCGAGATCCCGCGTCCGGAGCCGGCGGACGAGCCGGAGCGCCCCGCGCCCGGCCCCGCCGGACCGACCCTCACCGACATGCCGGTCGCGAGCATCTTCACGCCCCAGAAGCCCGCCGAGCCGGAGCCGAAGGAGCCCGTCCCGGAGGAGGAGCCCGCCGAGCCCGCCTCCCGCTCAGCGGACATCGCCCCCGAGCCGGAACCCGCGTCCGACGACGCGGCCCCGGAGGCCGACACCGCCCCGGAGACCGCGGCTCCGAAGCCCCGCGACGCCGACGAGGACGCCCCCGCGCCGCAGTCGGCCGCGCCGCAGGCGGCCCCGGACGCCGACGACGACGAGGGCCCGCAGGTCCGCATCCTCAGCGGCACCAAGCGCTACCACCGCACCGACTGCGCCCTCATCGAGGACATCGGGGACGAGGCCGACGACCTGGAGTCGCTGTCCCGCGGAGAGGCCAAGTCCCGCGGCTGCACGCCCTGCCTCGTCTGCCAGCCCGACCGCGAGCACGCCCGCGACTGACCGCTACGGCGACTGACAGGGCGCCCGCGCCGGGCGCCCTCAGTGGCCGTGGCGGCGCTCGTGCAGCCGGCGCAGCTCCTTGTGCCGGTTCTTCCGGCCCTTGCCGCTCAGCTCCTTGCGCGTGACGGACACGCCGCCGAACAACGTCACGCCCGTCACCCGGATCACCGGCGCGTCCGGCGCCACCGTGTCGTCCTCCGGCATGTCGTTCCCGCCGAAGATCGCCACATTGGACCCCACCACCCGGACACCGGGCGGCACCACGATGTCCACGCCGCCGAACACGCAGATGACGTTGACGGTCACCTCGGCCTGGCTGAGCACCGCCTGCCGGAAGTCCACGTCCACGCCGGCGAAGATGCACGTCACATTCGTGCTGCGCTCGACCAGCCAGCGCCCCTTCCGCTCCGCCCCGCCGAACACCGCCACGATGTTCGGCGACTGCGGCGGAGGCGGCGCGGGCACCCGCGCCTCCTTACGCAGATCCACCCGCGGCCCCGCCGCGGCCGGCAGATCACTGAGCACCGGCTCCAGGTCCGCGTACGTCTTCGCCTTGTACACCAGGTCGATGCGCTCGGCGTGCTCCTCCGGGGTGATGCGCCCCTCCGCCAGCGCCTCACGCAACCGATCGGCGACCTGATCACGATCCGCGTCCGACGCGCGCATGGCCGGAGGGGACGACCGCCCAGGGGACTCGGAGGGCTGCTCGGAAAGACTCACCCCCCAATCATTGCAGTGCTGGTCCAGGGGGGCGACCCCCTGGAACCCCCGGTCCGAGCCGGTCGATCCTCACGCCACCGTTGCGGTCTGGTGTGACCGTGCCAGGCGTGTGAGTGTCGCTGCGGTCGCCCGGCTCGGCGGGTCGTGCGGCCTGCGCTCGCTGCGCTCGCTCCGGCCGCACGACCCGTAAGCGATCACTCAGGTGGGTGTTCTTCTGAGAAACCGTGGTTTCAGGTGGTGGTTTTGCGGAGGTAGTAGGTGAGGCCCAGTTCCTCGTCTCTTGTTGCGGGGAGGGAGTCGGGGCGGCCCTCGGTCACGGTGGTCGCCAGGACTTCGGAGGCCACTTCGTCCGAGTGGGCGCGGAGGGCCTCTGCCAGGTCGGTGCCGGTCGCCTCCCACCACAGGTCGATGCGGTCGGTCACCTCCAGGCCCGCGGCCTTGCGGGCCTCCTGGACCAGGCGGACGGCCTCGCGGACCAGGCCGGCGCGGCGCAGCTCGGGGGTGACGGTGAGGTCGAGCGCCACCGTCTCGCCGGCGGCGCTCTCCACCGCCCAGCCGCTGCGCGGACGCTCGGTGACGATCACGTCGTCGGGGGACAGGGGGACCCTGCCCAGGCCCTCGGGCTCCACCTCGGCGGTGCCGGCGCGGAGCGCGCCGACCAGGGTCGCCGGGTCGGTCGACGTGATCGCCTTGGCGACCTTCGGGGTGTCCTTGGCGTAGCGCTTGCCCAGCTCGCGGAAGTTGGGCTTCACCTCGTACTCGACCAGGTCGCCGCCGATAGAGGAGAGCTCCTCGAAGCCGAGGACGTTGAGCTCCTCGGAGATCTGCGCGCGGAGCTGATCGGGCAGCGCGGCCCAGCCGGCGGCGCCGACCAGGGCGCGGCCCAGGGGCTGGCGCGTGCGGACGCCGCTGGCGGCGCGGGCCGAGCGGCCCAGTTCGACCAGGCGGCGGACGAGGGCCATCTGCTCCGTCAGCGCGTCGTCGAGGACGTGCTCGTTCACGACCGGCCAGTCGGCCAGGTGCACCGACTCGGGGCCGTCGGCGGGGCGGATGACGTCCCACACGTGGTCGGTGATGAACGGCACCAGCGGCGCCATCAGGCGGGTGAGGGTCTCCAGGCACTCGTAGAGGGTCGCGAAGGCCGCGGAGCCGTCGGGGGTCTCGGGGCCCTCCCAGAAGCGGCGGCGGGAGCGGCGCACGTACCAGTTGGACAGGTCGTCGACGAACTGGGACAGGAACCGTCCGGCGCGGGCGGTGTCGAAGTCCTCCAGGGCGGCGTCGACCTCGCGGACCGTGCGGTGCAGTTCGGCGAGCGCCCAGCGGTCCAGGAGGGGGCGGTCGGCCGGGGCGGGCGCCTCGGCGAGGCGGTCCGGCGTCCACGCGCGGCCCTGCGCCTGCGCGGCGTTCGCGTACAGGACGAAGAAGGACGCGGTGTTCCAGTAGGTCAGGAGGACCTTGCGGACGATCTCCTCCAGGGCGCCGTGGCCGACGCGGCGGGACGCCCAGGGCAGGCCGCTGGCGGCCATGAACCAGCGGACGGCGTCGGCGCCGTGCTGGTCCATCAGCGGGATGGGCCGCAGCACGTTGCCGAGGTGCTTGCTCATCTTGCGGCCGTCCTCGGCGAGGATCAGCCCGAGGCACACGACGTTCTCGTAGGACGACCTGTCGAAGACGAGCGTGCCCACGGCCATGAGGGAGTAGAACCACCCGCGGGTCTGGTCCTGCGCCTCGCAGATGTACTGGGCGGGGTAGGAGTTCTCGAAGACCTCGTTGTTGCGGTGGGGGGCGCCCCACTGCGCGAACGGCATCGACCCGGAGTCGTACCAGGCGTCGATGACGTCGGGGACGCGGCGCGCCTCCGTCCCGCACTGGGGGCAGGAGAACGTGACGTCGTCCACGTAGGGGCGGTGGGGGTCGAGCGTCGACATGTCGCCGCCGGCGAGCTCGCCCAGTTCTTTCAGGGACCCGACGCAGGTGACGTGGTCGTCGTCGCAGACCCACAGGGGCAGGGGAGTGCCCCAGTAGCGGCTGCGTGAGAGGGACCAGTCGACGTTGTTGCGCAGCCACTCCCCGTACCGGCCGTGCTTGACCGTCCCGGGGTACCAGTTCGTCTTCTCGTTCTCCTCGAGGAGCCGGTCCTTG
The DNA here is from genome assembly GCF_004348575.1 of Actinomadura sp. 7K534. Classification (NCBI taxonomy): domain Bacteria; kingdom Bacillati; phylum Actinomycetota; class Actinomycetes; order Streptosporangiales; family Thermomonosporaceae; genus Actinomadura; species Actinomadura sp. 7K534. The sequence continues at coordinate 2,019 of NZ_SMKB01000156.1, read as the reverse complement.
ATCTGGGTGGTGCGGATGTACCAGGCGGGCAGCGCGTAGTACAGCAGCGGTGTGTGGCAGCGCCAGCAGTGCGGGTAGCTGTGCTCGAAGTGCCCGCCGCGGAACAGCAGGCCCCGCTCGCGGAGGTCGTCGGTGAGCGGCTCGTCGGCGTCCTTGAAGAACTTGCCGCCGACCAGCGGCACCTCGGGCAGGAAGCGCCCGTCGGGCCCGATCGGGTTGACGATCGGCATCCCGTAGTTCTTGCAGACGGTCATGTCGTCGGCGCCGAACGCGGGGGCCTGGTGGACGAGGCCGGTGCCGTCCTCGACGGTGACGTAGTCGCCCAGGACGACGTAGTGCGCGTCGGGGATGTCGACCAGGTCGAACGGCCGCCGGTAGGTGGTGCGCTCCAAGTCGGCGCCCTGGTACGTGGCCAGTCGCTCCGCGTCGTCGCCGAGCACCTGGTCGAGGAGGGGTTCGGCCACGACGAGGACTTCGTCGGAGCCCGCGGGCCTGGCGGCGACGTAGGCGACGTCGGGGTGGACGGCGACGGCGGTGTTGGAGACCAGCGTCCAGGGCGTCGTCGTCCAGATGAGCAGCGCGGCGTCCAGTTCGGCGAGCGGGCCGGAGGTCACGGGCATCCGCACGTACACCGACGGGCTGGACACCTCCTCGTAGGCTCCGGGCTGGCCCAGCTCATGGTCGGACAGGCCCGTCCCGCAGCGGGGGCAGTACGGTGTGATGCGGTAGTCGCGGAACAGCAGGCCCTTGTCGAACACCTGCTTGAGCGACCACCAGACGGCCTCGACGTACTCGGCGTCCATCGTGCGGTAGGCCTGGTCGGTGTTGACCCAGTAGCCCATGCGCTCGGTCATCTCTTCGAACGCGTCCACGTGGCGCAGGACCGATTCGCGGCAGCGGTCGTTGAACTCCGCGACGCCGTACTCCTCGATGTCCTTCTTGCCGGTGAGGCCGAGCTCCTTCTCCACGGCGACCTCGACGGGCAGGCCGTGGCAGTCCCAGCCGGCCTTCCGGGGGACGTGGTAGCCCTTCATGGTCTTGAAGCGCGGGAAGACGTCCTTGAACACGCGCGCCTCGACGTGGTGGACGCCCGGCATGCCGTTGGCGGTCGGCGGGCCCTCGTAGAACACCCAGCGGGGACCGGACGCGGTGCGCTCCAGCGACCGCTCGAAGACCTTGTCCTCCTGCCAGCGGCGCAGCATGTCCCGCTCCAGGGCGGGCAGATCGACCTGCGCGGGAAGCGGCCGAAAACCTCGGCTCACGATGGCGGACCTCCGGATCGACGTGACCACGTTGACCGGAGGGACGAGGCGCGTGCCCGGATCGACCGAGCGGCCCCGCGGTACCACCCTCCTTGACCGCGCCGGAACGGCGCGGCCCGCTTCGTTCAGCCTCGGCTGCCGGGTCTACTTGGCCCGCGGACGGTGTCCGGGGGGCCGTTCTTCCGGCGGCTCAGGGGTGATCGGACCGCCGGGCTCGCCCCCGGGCTCGCACCGTCCCCGGGTCGCTCATGGCTGCGTGCGGCGGCAGGTGTCCCCATCAGCGCCTGCCTTCTGGCTTGCCCCGACTGTAACGCACGCGGGGGCGGCTCCTCTTCCCGTTTCCGTGCCGTCCTTGCCCGCTGTGGGGGGCGGTGTCGTTCCTTTGCGATCTCGTGCGGTGTCCTGGGGTTTCCGGGCGATCGGTGCCGGGGCATAAGCGGTCGGTAACGCTGCCCAGGTTGTTTGCCGTGTCCGAGAAAGGGGACTTATGCTGCCCGCACTGCCCGTCGAGGCGACCAGCGCGAGGGGGGCCGACATGGCCGGCGCGAGGAAGGGCACTCTGCCCGCCGAGACACCGCCCGCCGAGAATCCGCCCGCGGAGAACCCGCCCGCCGATGAGGGCGCGGGACCGGGGAGGGCCGCGTCGAAGGCCCCCGCCGCCAAGGGCTCGGCCGCCAAACCGGGCGGGTCCGCGGCGAAGCGCGCCCCCGCCAAGCGCGGCGGGACCGGCGGGGCGGCGGACGGTGCCTCCGGGGAC